>JAFRVY010000085.1 GCA_017438285.1 Bacillota bacterium | reverse complement strand
TAGCCGGTACCGATCAGCACATCGTCAAAGACAGCCACACCGCTAGCGTTGGTAACGGCATACTCATCCACAGGCAGTCCGCAGTAGGAAGTGCCGTAGAGGTGGAACTTCAGACCTTCGTTGAGCCCGTCCTCTGCGGTCTTGGTGACTTTGAGATCACCGCGGCGCAAGGTATTACTGAAGGTTACGGTAGAGTTCTTGCCGCTGACGATGGTGACGGTCTGAGCCGCCTGTGTTTCGTACTTGTCATCGGGAAGCTCCGTCACGGTATAGGTGCCGGGGAGCAGGTCGAGATCGACCGTGCCGTTCTTACCGGTCGTAACCGTCTCATTGATGCCATTGCCGGTGATCGTAAACTTGATGCCCTCGACCTTGCCATCCTCACTGGTTTTTACAATGTGTCCGACTCCTTTTGTCTCTGTCTTCAGCTTTAGGAAAAAGAACACGGGATCTTCTGCACCGGAAGCCATCGTCTGCTTGCCGGGGTAGCCCCAAATTAGCATCTTGCCCATACCGAGGTTGGTCTTTTTCTGTGCGGAGATCGTTACTGTGCCGGAAATCATGCTCTTGCTTGTGAAGGTGTAGCGGTTTCCACTGCGTGTGACGGTAATTCCGCTGTCAGAAAAGCTGATGTCTGCCATAGTGTTGTTGGCGTCTGTAAGCGTAATGCTGTACTCATCCCTATCGGAGTCATAGAGCATTGTATAGGTCTGCGCACCGCTCTGACTGCGGGAAGAAAAGCTCGGCACGGTGGAATGCTTGGACATCTGCTCTAATATCCAGTTGTAGCACAGCTCGGCCGGCCTTCCCATAATTGTGTGATTATACGTATCAGCATCGATCCCATTATTTGAGGCAATCGACGTCGGGCTGGTACGGAGCTGCTGCTGATACTCCCAAATGATGCACTGCGTTGCAAACGCGAAATCGTCATTGCTCGTACCGGGGACAGGTGAGGTCATGCCCTCATGCCAGCCGTACATCAGCGCCAGCATGATCCCATATTGTGCGGAAACAGGCAGGTTCTGAAAATACCGGCTGTTCTTTCCGCTGCTTGACCCGTAGGAATCGTAATTAAAAAAGTCTACGCCGCTTTCGATACAGTAAGCTTCATGTTTATTTCCCGAACCGTCGATTATCAAATGTTTGCGTCTGCTGCTGAGAAGCTCACTGGTCTCTGCATGAAAGCTTCCGTCTTCGTTATATATGATTGCTGTGGTGGTTGGCTTGCTGTAAAAATAATCCCCGTCAGAACCGAGATACTTGTCTCCATATGCTGACGTGCATTGTGTCCCTTCTTCGGCTGACCATGCGAAGGCAGTCGTGGGGAGTATCGCAAAGATCATTAGAACGGACAGAAGCGCCGACAGCAGCCTCGTGCTCTTGGACTTGAAAATAGCATTCATTTCGTGTGTCATTCCTTTCGTTTTGATAAATAAGAAGCCCTCCGCTTTTCAGCAGAGGACTTCTTCGTATTTGGTTGTAGTTATGCAAATAAGAAGTAGATTGCAAATGATCCTTCTCCTCGTGATTCGCAGTAGATGTTGAACTCCGTGATCTCGTCGAGCCCGTATGGGCCGAGATTCTCTATCGTGTGAAACCGGATATATTGCTCCAGTTTCGTCTTCAGATAGCTTCCCTGATTTGCCTCAGATGCAATTATCGGGTTCCACCATGAGGCGTTCTGCGGAGACATCGAGGTGTTCAGAGTATAGCCCATGCTCTGTCCTATGGCGATACAGTCAGCTCGGATAGCATCGATATCGAACTCGAAATCATAAGCGGTCTTTGGTTGCGTTTCCAAGGGAGACTCTGTTTCGTCCGGCGCAGGAGGCTCAGTCGGTGCGGGAGGCTCCGTTGGAGTAGGCGGTTCGGTAGGCGCGGGTTCTGTCGCTACAGGCGGAGCCGGAGGCTCCGTTGGATTGGGCTGTTCCGGTTCCTTTGACGGCTCAGTTGGCTTCTGCTCTGGAGTCTCATTTTGCTCAGAAGGCTTATCCGCTTCTACTACCTCAAAAGAGGGCTGAACACTCTCTGAGCTCCTCGGCTCTTCCTTTGTGACTGGCTCGACTTCTTTATCCTCGGTGATTTCAACATCTGTCGGGGTTCCTGATTCTTTGTCGTTCATCTCAGATACATCTATATCGACGCTTGATGTGGTGGTTGCTTCCAGCTTCTGTGTGCTTTCCGTTACAACAGTTGTTGTCGGCAGCAAATCGCTTGCCTCCTGCGGTTTAGAACTCTCCAAAACCGGGGCAACTGCCTCACATCCGCAC
>JAFRVY010000084.1 GCA_017438285.1 Bacillota bacterium | reverse complement strand
AGTCTCGTCTAAACCCGACATTTACGGTCTTTGTTTTACCAAATTTGTCGGGTTTTGCTTCCGCGTTCAATTGTCTTGGCAGATCTCAATTTGGCAAGCATGCCAGCCCCCCAGCCTGTGGCCTCGCCAAATCCCGGTTTGGGCCGGTGTTTAGGCATAAAAAGAAGCGCCCCGAACGGGGCGCCTCTGATTGCCGTTTAGACTTTGCCTGGCCGGTAGGTCTTTGCTGTAATCGGTCGAGTGACGACTGATTAAGCGACTGCTTCTGCCAGTGCTGCTTCGAAGATCTCGAGACCGGCCTTCAGCTGTTCGTCAGTTGCTACCAGTGGGCAAAGGATTCTGATGACGTTGTTGTAAGTACCTGCTGCTTCGAGCATCAGTCCCTTGTTCATAGCGTTCTGAACGATCTTGCCTACGATCTCAGCATCCGGAGCCTTTGTTGCAGGATCCTTGACGAATTCGATACCCATCATTGCGCCGGTTCCTCTTACGTCGCCGATGCATGGATACTTCTTCTGCATTTCTTTGAATCCAGTTGTCAGTACGTCAGCAATGTGGAGAGCCTTTGCAGGGAAATCGTCTCTTTCCATAACTTCGATAACCTTCAGTGCTGATACTGCTGCCAGAGCGTTTGCACCGTAAGTACCGCCGATGGTTCCAGGGTTTACGCCTTCCATAACTTCGTCTCTTGCAACGATTGCTGAAAGCGGAATGCCGCCTGCGATCGACTTAGCTGTAGTCAGGATATCAGGAGCGCATCCTGCTTCTTTGTAGTATTCTGATGCGAACATCTTACCTGATCTTGCCCAGCCGCACTGTACTTCGTCACATACCATCATGATGCCGTGCTCGTCGCAGATCTTTCTTACTGCCTTGACCCATTCGAGTGGAGCCGGAATGAATCCGCCTTCGCCCTGTACCGGCTCGAAGAGGATAGCTGCACATGAATCATATGGAGTTGCTTCGATGAATACTTCTTCCAGCTTGCCGATATAGTACTGAATAGCTTCTTCTTCAGTCATGTGACCAGGTGCTCTGTAGAGGTTAGGGAACTCTGCTCTGTAGATACCATCAGGGAAAGGACCCATGCCTACTGCATATGACTTCTTAGCTGTCATTGTCATGGTCAGGGAAGTTCTGCCGTGGAATGCGCCTGTGAATACGATGATGTTAGGTCTGCCAGTGTAGTTTCTTGCAACCTTTACAGCGTTTTCATCGGCTTCTGAACCGGAGCAAACAAAGAATGCCTTCTTGTGGTCGCCCTTAACCGGAGCGATTCTTGAGAATTCTTCAGCCAGCTTTACATACGGCTCGTGAGTCGTGATGTTGAACATTGAGTGGAAGTACTTGTCAGCCTGTTCCTTTACGGCTGCAATCAGCTCAGGATGTGAATATCCGATGTTCAGTACGCCAACGCCTGCGATCCAGTCGAGGAAGATGTTTCCGTCAACGTCTTCGAACATGGCGCCTTCGCCTCTCTCAATAACTGCCTTGTAAGCTGTTCCGATTGCTGAAGGTACTGCAGCTTTTCTTCTCTCGATCAGTGCTGCAGCCTTAGGACCTGGCAGTGGAGTGGTGATTTTTGGTAATGCTTCTCTTAATGCCATAATGTTTCCTCCTTGAAATTATTATGTTTGTAATTGATAGACTATACTAATTTATATCCAGCTCTGAAAGCTTTCGATAAAGTGTTGCCCTCGAAAGTCCAAGCTCTTTGGCGACCACATCTTTGACGCCGTTATGCTGCTTGAGCTTCCTGGTTATGATCTCCTTTTCGTAGAGTTTGACCTGCTCCGAAAGAGATCTGTCGAGGTTTCTGAACCTGACAAGTTCCTCCTCCTTCTGCAGAATCCTGGTCGGCACATCGTCCATCGTGATCATGTTTCCGAAAGCCATGTTCGTGCCGTATTCCACAGCGTTTTCCAGCTCTCTGACGTTGCCCTTCCAGTTATGATTGATATACAGTTCCTCGACCTCCGGTGTGAATCCGGCGATCTTCCTGTTCATGTATGCGTTGTACTTCTTCAGGAAGTGATACATCAAAAGCCTGATGTCCTCACGTCGCTCGCGAAGCGGAGGGATGCTGAGAGGAATGACGCTGAGTCTGTAATAGAGGTCCTCTCTGAACTTGCCTTCCTTGATCAGTTTCTCCAGATCTTTGTTCGTCGCCGCGATGACGCGGACGTCGACGATGGTTTCCTTGTTGCCGCCGACTCTCTCGAAGCGCATGTTCTGCAGCACGTGGAGGATCTTGACCTGCAGATGCAAAGGCATGTCGCCGATCTCGTCCAGGAAAATGGTTCCGCCGTCAGCCTGTTCGAATTTGCCGGCCTTTCCCTTTTCGCTGGCCCCCGTGAATGCGCCCTTCTCATATCCGAAGAGTTCACTCTCCAGAAGATTTTCCGGGATGGCGCCGCAGTTGACGGTGACGAATGGTCCGTCTGCCCGTTTGCTTGCGAAGTGAATGGCCTTTGCGAACATCTCCTTGCCGGTGCCGCTCTCGCCTGTGATCAGGACGGTCGAGTTGCCCTTTGCGATCATGAGGGCCTGTCTCTTGGCCGTCATGATTTTCTTGCTGGTGCCGACGATATCGTCGACAGTATTCTTCAGGGTACGGTTGCTGAAGTTGTAGATGAGTTTTTGTGCTTCCTCGATATCTCTGAAGGAAACGACGATACCCTGCACTTCGTCACCGTTGGTGAACGGTTTGGTCGTCACGATGAAGTGGTGATGCTTACCCTCCCCTTTGAATAATTCTTCGTTTTCCGTGTAGCCTCTGCCGGTTTCCAGAACCTTGATGGCCGGGCTGCCGGGCATCAGCTGACTGATGTGTCTGCCGATGAGGTCGCGTTTCGTCGTTCCGAAAAGAATCGCCGCTCTCTGGTTGCAGTGTTTGACATATCCCTTCTGGTCGAAGGCGAAAATTCCTTCATGGGCGGTCTCAAGCACTGTCGACATCTCGTCTCTGGAGATCTCGACGTTCTCAAGAGTCTCCTGCTGTTCCGACTTCGCAGCCAGCAGGTCCGCCATTCTCTCGACGAAACCGATGATGTTTCTGTTGGTGTCTGCGAGGATCTGCATCTGTTCCTCTGTGAAGGCGACCATTCCAATGATGCCGATGGCCTTGCCCTTGCAGATGATCGGGGTGCATATCTCCGCCCGCTCACCGAATACCGTTCCGCCGACGCCGATCTCATCGTAATCTTCGTCTGCAAAAGCATCGGGAACATACTGGGTCTGTCCCGTACGGAGTACTCTGGCGTAGAGATAGTTTCCGTCCAGGTCCCCGCGTTCTTCTTTGTATCCAAGTCTGTCAGCATACGCGCCCGTTCCGCCGATGATCGTCAGTTCCTCGTCGACGATCTCGACTTCCACTTTGAGGGCGATAGCGATGGCTTCCGCCACCTGCTGCACGCTGTTTTGAATTCCTGTTAACTGTGACATAACGATTCCCTCCGGAAATAATTTTATCACATCACAGCGGTACTGTATCGGATTTTTTTCTCAAAAGAGAAACATATGTGCCAAATCTGATAAACTATTTTGCTGTCTTATTTCTTTTTCTTCTTGCTGCGCTCTTCTCTTTCTTCCTTGAGCTCTTCGATTTCACTCTCCGTCAGTGCAATGCCGTCATCTTCATCGCTCTCTGAAATGACTGCGCCGAGGTTGATGGCTGATTTCTCAAGCTCCAGGATAATATTGTTGATCCTGGCCAGTTTATCCGGGTCGGTGCTCTTGTCTATGCTGAGATCCGTGTTGTATATGATGTTCTCAAGTCTTCTTCTGACGTTGAACAGATTGTCACGGGCGTTGTTGATGGCCTTTTCGTCCACAGCATCCGCCATGGCCTCTTTCATGTTGACGACCGTCCCCTCTGCCGTCTCAAGTTCATATTCCGCATTGGCGTTGACTGGAATCGCGTCGTAGCCGCACTCTTCCTTCATGGCCTTTGCAAAGTCGATCTTCGCATCCGGTTCTCCGTGGACGAGGAACCACTGCTTCGGCGGTTTCTGGAAGCCTTTGACCCATGCCATGAGACCGTCCTTGTCGGCGTGGCCCGAGAATCCCTCCAGATTGTGAATCTGCGCCTTGACCTGAACGCTCTCCCCGAAGAGCGAGACCTCGCTCGCGCCTTCCAGGAGCAGTCTGCCCAGCGTTCCCTCAGCCTGATAACCGACGAATATGATGCTGTTTCTCTCATCCCAGAGGTTGTGCTTCAGGTGATGCCTGATCCTGCCCGCCTCGCACATGCCGCTGGCGGAGATGATAACCTTTGGTTCTTTGTCCATGTTGAGCCACTGGGATTCTTCCGTCGATCTGGTGAACTTCAGGTTCTCGAACTCCAGCGGATTGTCGCCCCTGCTGATGTAGTCCTTCGTGTCCTCATCGAACACCTGGGCGTTCTTTTTGAAGACCTCGGTCGCTGCATTTGCCATCGGGCTGTCGATGTAGACCTTGACTTTCTTCAGCTGTGCCTGCCGCGGATCCTTTACGTTTTCGTAGATCTTGTTCAGTTCGTAAATCAGTTCCTGCGTTCTGCCGACTGCGAAGGACGGAATGATCGTATTACCCCCGCGCTTCGAAGTCTCGCAGATGATATCTATGAGATTGTTGACGTCCAGTGCGTTCTCCGGATGGAGTCTGTTGCCGTAGGTTGTCTCCATGATGACGTAATCGGCCTTCTTGATGATGGTCGGATTGCGCAGGATCGGTCTCTCCATGACGCCCAGGTCGCCGGAGAAAACGATCTTTGACACGTGCTCGTTCTCGGTGACCCAAAGTTCGATCACGCCGGAGCCGAGGATGTGTCCCGCATCGTTGAATACGATCCTCATCTCGTCATTGAGTTCGATGAGCTGATCGTAGAGCACCGGCTTCACGAATTTCAAAGACTCCTCCGCCTCTATCTCGGTATACAAAGGCTCCACGAGCGGTCTTCCCGCTCTGGCGTTCTTTCTGTTTTTCCACTCGGCTTCCTGCTCGTGAATGTGCCCGCTGTCTTTGAGCATGATCTCCAGAAGATCCGCCGTCGCATCGGTACAATAGATACTCCCCTTGAACCCCCTCTTGATGAGGAGCGGAATCCTGCCGCAGTGGTCGATATGCGCATGGCTCAGGACCATATACTCGATCTCTGCAGGATCAAACGGAAAATCTTCGTAGTTGAGGGCTTCCTGTGCTTCTCCACCTTGAAACTGTCCACAATCCAAAAGGATCTTGTGATTTTGTGTTGTAATGAGATGGCAGGAACCTGTTACACCTGTCGTCGCTCCGCAAAATTGAATTTTCATTGATTATACCTCTCCCATCTATCCTATTATCTTTTTGATCAGCGGCGCCCTCTCAGGTTTTTCGCCGCTTATAACAAAGGCTTGTGCCGCTTCTTTCGCGGCTGCCTGTATTTTATCCTCGTCTCCGTAAAGGGTGCAGAGCACGTCTCCGCATTTCACCTCGTCGCCGCGCTTGCATCTAAGCAGGATCCCTGCAGAAAGATCGATCTCATCTTCCTTTCTCTGCCTGCCTGCTCCTGTGTGCTGCGATGCAATTCCGATCTGCATGGCATCGAGGGCCGTCACAAAACCGTCCCGCTCCGCTCTGACATCGAGGGATGCTTTTTGCTGCGGCATCAGTCCGGCGTCTTCCGCGATCGCCGGATCTCCACCCTGTCCTTCGACGAAGCTTTTGAACTTCTCCAAGGCGGCTCCCGAATGCAAAGCCTCGCCTGCGGCGTCTCTGCCTTTCGCGATGCCTTCTTCCATATCGAGCCCTGCTGTCCCGGATACGCCGCTCAGATAAACCATGATTCCCGCAAGTTCAACGGAAAGTTCGGTGATGTCCTCCGGTCCCCGGCACTTCAAAGTATCGATGGCCTCGAGAACCTCCAGAGAATTTCCGACGGCGCAGCCCAGAGGCTGCTCCATGTCCGAGATGACAGCCATGGTCTTCTTGCCGCTGTCGTTCCCGATATCTACCATGAGTCGCGCAAGCTGCTCCGCGTCTTCCTCGCTCTTCATGAAAGCGCCGCTGCCGCACTTGACGTCAAGGAGTATGGCGTCCGACCCTGCGGCGAGTTTTTTGCTCATGATGCTGGAGGTGATCAGACTCAGATTCTCTACGGTTGCGGTGACATCCCGCAGCGCGTAGATCTTTTTATCTGCCGGGGCGATGTGCCCAGTCTGACCGATGACCGCGATCCCGCGGGTGTTGACCTGTTCGATGAAGTCTCTTTCCTCCATGGAAGTCTGAAAGCCCGGGATGGACTCCAGTTTATCGACGGTGCCGCCGGTAAACCCCAATCCGCGTCCGCTCATCTTGGCAACGGGCACGCCGCACGCCGCGGCAATCGGTCCCACGATGAGTGTGGTCTTGTCGCCGACGCCGCCGGTGCTGTGCTTGTCGACCTTGACGCCCTTGATGCCGGACAGGTCGACCGTGTCACCCGAAAGCTGCATGTATCTGGTGAGCGCCACCGTTTCTTCCCGGTTCATCCCGCAAAAATAGACGGCCATGAGAAAAGCAGACATCTGATAATCAGGAATGTCTCCGCTTGTGTAGCCGTCTACCAGGTATTTGATTTCTTCAGGAGCGAGAGCCTGCCCGTTCCTCTTCTTTGTGATGATATCGACTGTGTTCATCGTCCACCTCGTCAAATATATGATAATTATATCACGAATTAGGGGCGGGGACGTTCAATTGGCGCAAATTTATGCAAAAAGCAAACAAAAAAATACTGTGCTGCGGGATAGTCCCGCAGCACAGTATCTGCCGTTGTATACGAAAGTGTAGTTCTATGAACCTATTATTCGTAGTGAGCCTTAAGAGCCAGCTTCTTTTCTTTTCTGGCGTCTTTCTTGAACCTGATCTTTGCAGGATTCTTCGCTTCACGAACAGCATTGCCGTCCTTGTCGCGAACCTTCCACTTGATCTCGCCCGGAGTGATGCATTCCTGTACAGGACATACGTTCAGGCAGAGGTGGCATCCTACGCAGTTATCATTAAGTTCAGGTCTTCTCTTCTTTTCGTTCCAGTCGATTGCCTGATGAGCAGCGTCGTAGCAGGAGATGTAGCATCTGCCGCATCCGATACACTTCTTGTCATCGAACTTAGGCAGTACTTTGTACTCTCTGTTCAGTTCTTCTGCAGGAATCAGGTTAGGAAGAGCTGTTCCGATGAACTCATCGAGGTTGTTGTAGCCCTTCTCATCCATGAAGTGCATCAGACCTGAAGCCATATCTTCTACGATTCTGTATCCGTACTGCATGATTGCAGTAGTAACCTGGATGTTTCTGCAGCCTATTGCCAGGAATTCTGCAACGTCTCTCCAAGTTTCGATACCGCCGATACCGGACATTTCATGACCGTGGCCGAAGTCCCATTTGCCCTTCTTGACCATCTTGTGGATCTCTTCATCCTGCAGTACCTGTGCGCAGAATCTCAGTGCGATAGGCTTAACTGCAGCTCCGGAGTAACCGGAAATGGATGACTTACCGTCAACTACAGGCATACCTGTGTTGTTCTCGAAATCGATGTTCGTGATGGACTTGATTGTGTTGATGGCTGAAACTGCTGCAGCACCGCCCTTGATAGCAGCTCTTGCATGTTCTTCCATGTTCTTGCAGTTTGGAGTCATCTTAGCAACGAATGGGATATGTGGAACTGTTTCTGAAACAGCCTTTGAATAAGCTTCTACCAGTTCGTTGTTGGTACCAACATCGGAACCCATGTCATGTGATGTCATCTGCGGACATGAGAAGTTACCTTCTATGATCTTAGCTCCGCATTCATCTGCCATCTTAGCGAGCTTTTTCCATTCATCTACAGATGAACCCATGATGGATGCAACTGTGATGTGATCAGGATAATCCCTGTTCAGTCTGTACATATACTCGAAGTTGAGTTCTGTTGGCTTATCGGAGATCTGCTCCATGTTCTTGAATCCGAGCCATGGGAGACCTTCCTTGTTTGTCTGGTCAAATCTAGGTGAGCACTCATCGGCAACGAAGATACCGATTGTCTTGAAGAAGCATCCACCCCAACCACTCTCGTAGCACTTGGCTACCATGTCGTAGTTTCCGCCTACTGGTGATGATGAAAGGAAGAACGGATTCTGACAATCAACACCCAGATATTTCAGTGATAAATCTTTCTTAACTGCCATTCTACTTCACTCCTTTCTTTTCCAGATAAGCAATGATTGAGCCGGCCGCTTCTTTGCCTTCTGCTACTGCTTCAACAACTGTCTTGCCGCCATTGACGATATCGCCGCCAGCAAAGAACTTGCCGCCAGCCTTGCCGCCCTTCTTGACGCCGATCAGACCCTTCTTATCGAGAGCGAAATCGCCGAGTTCAGCCATATCTTCAGGTTTCTGGCCTGTTGCGAATACCAGTGCATCGCAGCTGAATTCAGCCTTTGCCTTCTTGTCATAGAATCCGGCAGCTTCGACCTTCTTCAGCAGAGTCTTTGTACCGGATGCAGCTACAGGATACAGACCTGTCGTGATGCCGATACCAAGTGACAGTGCATAGTGGAATTCGTTGATGTTTGCAGGAGCTTCTTCGATAGTTCTTCTGTAAAGAATTCTAACGTCTTCAGCGCCCAGCAGCTTAGCTGTTACTGCGCAGTCGATCGCAACGTCGCCGCCGCCGACTACAACAACTCTCTGACCAGGTTTGAAGTCATTCTTCTTAGTTCTTGCTTCCTTCAGGAAGTCGATTGCGCTATAAACGCCCTTCAGATTAGCGCCCTTGAATCCGTGGGCATCAAGGCTTGGCTTCCAAAGTCCGGCGCCAACAAATACAGCATCGAATTCTTCCAGATCTTCGGCTTTAGCTTCCTTGTTGAATACGAACTTAACGCCGAGTCCCTTGACCTGAGCGATATCGTGATCAACAACAGCCTGTGGGAGTCTCGAAGGAGTGATTCCATAAGTCAGAACTCCGCCGGCTTTTGCTTCTCTTTCGAAAATCGTTACTTTGTAGCCTTCCTTGGCTAATTCAGCAGCACATGCCAGTGATGCAGGACCAGCGCCTACACAAGCAACCTTTGCTGCCTTTTTCTTTGCAGGAGCCTTGAGTGTCTTCATCTTGAAGAGCTTTTCCTGTTCGATAGCATATCTCTGCAGCTTACCGATTTCGATCGGCCTGTCTATGCCGCATCTTGAGCATGCTTCTTCGCAAAGATTGTCATATGGACATACTCTTGCGCAAGTTCCGCCGAGGACGTTGTTTTCTCTGATCGTTTCAGCAGCGCCCTTAACGTTTCTGAATCTAATCGATCTGATGAACTTAGCAGGATCAGTACCAGCTGGACAGCCCTTGCTGCATGGTGCATCGTGGCACAGCAGACATCTTGCTGCTTCTTCCAAAGCTGTTCTGTGAGTGAATCCCTGAACAGCTTCAGCAGTATACTTTGCTTTTACTACTTTACTCATTGATTCCTCCTTTTCAGGTGCATATCCAGGGCCATGCCCTGAGATAGCAAACTGGCGGGAAGGGATCTTCCCGTCAGTTTGTTTATAGCCTTCTAAATATGTCCCGATTAAAATTCAGGTGATGCGTCGCACTTCAGAACAGCGTTCAGAGTTGCAGTTGCAGCAGCTGTGCAGTCTTCGTCTGATACGTGTTCAGGTTCGCAGTGTGACAGACCATCCTTAGTTCTTGAGAAGATCATTGTAGTAGGGATCATGTAAGCGCAGAACTGTGCATCGTGGCCAGCGCCTGACAGGATCTTCTGCCACTTAGCTCCCATTTCATCCATTGATTCTTCTACGAATCCGATCAGTCTTGAATCGAATGGAACTGGATCTCTCTTCCACTGTTCTTCGATGTCGCAAGTGCACTGCTGATACATTTCTCCAGCCATTTCCTTCAGGATTTCCATGCACTTGTCAAGTACCTTCTGGTCAGGGTGTCTTACATCCAGTGAGAATTCTGCTTCGTCAGGAATGCAGGTGTGGATGCAAGGGTGTACATAGATCTCACCAGTTGTGAATACGAATTCATATTCGCTTTCGCCGCTTTCGATGAGTTCCTTGTTGTACGCATCATATCTCTCATGCAGCTTGCAGAGGAAGTCTGCTGCAGCGTGGAGAGCATCATGTCTCTTAGCCATTGGGAAAGTACCAGCGTGAGCTGTGAATCCATGGAATCTTACTCTGTAGTTGAACATACCCATTACGAGCTGTACAGCACCGATTTCGTTTCCGTTATCCTCGAGGATAGGTCCCTGTTCAAGGTGAGTTTCGAACATTGCGCAGTACTTGTCTGGGCTGATTCTGTTAGCCTTGTCGCCTTTGTACTTGGATGCTGCCAGTGCTTCGCCGAAGTTTGCGAATTCTGACTTATCCATTGGCTTTGAAGCCATCATGTTGTCATACATGAAGTTTGGCTTCAGATAATCCGGCAGATAGTCATAGCAGATGATTCCTGATACCATCATTGCTGGTGGATACAGTGAGCCTTCTTCATTTGTCCAAATCATAGCAGTGAGTGGGTGCTTATGAGGAATGTTTTCTGCTGCTACTGTTTCCAGTACTTCCATGCCTGTCATAACGCCTTCGATACCGTCATAGTTACCGCCGTTCTTTACTGAGTCGCAGTGTGAACCCATAACGATTCTCTTAGCGTTAGGATCTGAACCTTCCAGAGTTGCATAGAGGCAAGCGCAGTCGTCGCATTCGATCTTAGCGCCGATTGCTTCCATTCTTCTGACGAATTCGTCTCTTGCCATGTGAGCTTCCTTTGACAGTGAATATCTAGTGATTCCACCGTGTCCAGCGTCGCCGAACTGTGCAAAAGTTCTGATCTTGTCTGACATTCTTTCTAAACTACACTTATACATACTCTCTCCTCCTTTATAATGAGTGAATAATGTTGTTATGGTAAGCGGTCGTGAAACCAGTTACATACCCTAAAATTAATTATATTGTTTTTTCTGAAAATTTCAAGACTATTTCAATAAAAAAAGGCTGTTTACCAGCCTAATTTTAACTTATTTGCGGGACAAACTGATGTGCAAAGTCCACATCCAGTACACTTTCCCCTGTCCACACTGATTTTGCCGCCAATTCTGGAGATCGCCTCATACATGCAAACATCCATGCATTTCGTGCAGTTTTCAGTGCAAAGCGCTCCATTTGCAGTGCTTACAGACGGTTCAAACTTCATTTCCTCAAAAGACTTGAGATTGTCCAGGGCCTTTCCCCTGATCTCGGATATGTTTTCGAGTTTATGATGTTGTGCCCATATTTCTAGTTCCTGTACTATCTTGCGGATGATGCCGCGCCCCTCCGTCATGACGCCGGTTCCCACCTGAACGGTGCTCGCACCCAGCATCATGTACTCCAGAACATGCTTCACCGAGCTGATTCCGCCCACGCCGCAGATCGGAATATCCACAGTCTGGGCGATTGCCGCTACCGACGCCAGCCCCAAAGGCCTGATGTATTCACCCGATATGCCCCCATAGGTCGAAAGCGCCGGTTTCGCCTGCTCGATATCCACGCCCAGGATGCCTCTGACCGTATTGATGGCGGTTACGCCCGATCCGTTGGCCGCTTTTACAGCCTTTGCAACCTTGGCGATATTGGTCGTATTCTGGGATAATTTGACCGT
>JAFRVY010000083.1 GCA_017438285.1 Bacillota bacterium | reverse complement strand
TGAGATTGTTTTCACTTGCTCCCTTAATTACAATATCTTTTGCCATCTATATCCTCGCTTTATATTCAAACATCAGGTCACGCAGCTCTGCCGCCCTCTCGAACTGCATATCCGCTGCCGCCTGTTTCATTTCCTTTTCGAGTTTGTTCACGTAATTCTTCAGTTCCTTCTTCGTCAGTTCCAGCGGGCTTCTGCCGGACAGGAACGCATCGTAACCCTCCATGTCCTCGGCAGCCTTTGTCGCTTCGATGACGTCTCTGACGCCCTTGCTGACACTCTTCGGAACGATGCCGTGGGCCTCGTTGTACTCGCTCTGTATCCTGCGCCTCCTCTCGGTCTCGTCAATGGCCGTACGCATGGCTTTGCTGACCGTGTCGCTGTACATGATGACCTTGCTGTCCACGTTTCGCGCGGCTCTGCCGATGGTCTGGATCAGCGATGTCTCGGTTCGCAGGAATCCCTCTTTGTCGGCGTCCAGAATGGCCACGAGGGACACCTCCGGAATATCCAGTCCTTCCCTGAGCAGATTGATGCCGACCAGTACGTCGAATTCTCCCAGACGCAGATCGCGTATGATCTCCATGCGCTCCAGCGTGTCGATTTCAGAGTGAAGATATCGCACCCTGATGCCTACGCCGCGCAGGTAATCCGTCAGGCTCTCCGCCATCTTTTTGGTCAGTGTCGTGACCAGAACGCGGTTGCCCTTGGCGGTGACCTTGTTGATCTCACCGATGAGGTGGTCGATCTGCCCTTCTGTCGGATGGCGCTCGATGACCGGATCCAGCAGTCCTGTCGGACGGATAAGCTGCTCTGCAGTGACGCCGCCGCTTTCGTTTCTTTCGTACTCTGCCGGCGTTGCGCTGACGTACAGGATCTGATCTATCAGGGAATTGAATTCATCGAATTTCAAAGGCCTGTTGTCCAGTGCCGACGGCAGTCTGAATCCGTAGTCTACGAGAGACTGCTTCCTGGATCTGTCGCCGTTGTACATGGCGCGCAGCTGCGGCAGCATGGCATGCGACTCGTCTATAATGATCAGAAAATCATCCGGAATATAGTCGATGAGCGTATATGGACGCGATCCCGGCGGAAGTCCGACGAGATGGCGCGAATAATTCTCAATGCCCTTGCATGTGCCGACCTCACGCAGCATCTCCATATCGTATCTGGTCCTCTGCTCGATTCTCTGCGCCTCTATGAGTTTCCCTCTGTCCTTGAACCAAACGATTCGCTCCTGCAGTTCCTCGTTGATGGTCTCGATGGCCCGCTCGATCTTTTCCGGGCTGCTGACGTAGTGGGACGCCGGATAGATCGCCACGTGATTTCGAATGCCCAAAATCTCGCCGGTGATCGGATTGATCTCCTTGATGCTTTCGACCTCGTCGCCAAAAAGCTCAATCCTGACGGCGTTCTCCTCGCCTGCCGGATGGACGTCTATGGTGTCTCCGCGGACACGGAAATTGCCGCGTTCGAATCCGATGTCGTTTCGCGTGTACTGGATGTCGACCAGCTTTCGCAAAAGCTCCTGCCTGTCTTTTTCCATGCCCGGTCTGATGGAAATAACCTGATTTTCGTAGTCGATCGGGCTTCCAAGTCCGTAAATACAAGAAACAGAGGCTACAATAATGACGTCCCTGCGCTCGCTGAGAGCGGCCGTGGCAGAGTGACGCAGCTTCTCGATCTCATCGTTGATATCCGAGTCCTTCTCGATGTACGTATCGGTGGAAGCGACATATGCTTCCGGCTGATAGTAGTCGTAGTAAGAAACGAAATATTCAACGGCGTTATCAGGGAAGAATTCCTTGAATTCGCCGTGGAGCTGGGCGGCAAGTGTCTTGTTGTGGCTGATGACCAGAGTAGGCTTTTGCACCTTCTCGATGATCTTCGCCATGGTGAACGTCTTGCCGGAACCCGTAACTCCCATGAGAGTCTGCGCCCGCTTGCCGGACTTGATAGCCTCTGATATTTTCTCTATCGCCATGGGCTGATCGCCCATCGGCTCAAATTGTGAATAAACCTTGAATTCAGGCATATTTCGGAGTCCCTTTCTGCCGGCCGATTTGACGGTCGGCTTCAGCTCCTACAGTATACCATACTGCGCAATACAGCGCAAACAAATGTTCTGTTTTTCGCTAGTCCAGCGCTTCCTTCTTAGCGACCGATACCTTCTCTTCGTAACAAGCGAAGACTTTGTTGACCTCCTGGATCGGCTGTCTTCTGGTGAAGAGACTGACTGCTGGTACGATGATCAGGCCGCCGACCATGGCGATGACGCCGGATCTGACGGAGGATGCGAAGAGATAGCTGAGAATCGGACCCCAACCTGAGATATCAACGCCTCCCAGAGAAATGATCATCTGGATGATCATGAGTCCGCAGCCCCAGACGAAGCAGCAGAATACGGAAGCCTTTGATATCCTCTTCCAGTACAGTCCGTAGATGTACGGTGCCAGGAATGCTCCTGCCAGTGCGCCCCAGGATACGCCCATCATCTGTGCGATGAAGGTGATCTCCGGATGGCTGTCCTTGATGACGGCGATGATCGCCGAAACCAGAATGAAGAACAGAATGAAGATCCTCATCACGATGACTTTCTTTTTCTCGCTCATGACGCCGCCGCTTGCCGGGTCGATGACGTCAAGGGTAAAGGTGGAACTTGATGTAAGTACCAGCGATGACAGTGTCGACATGGATGCGGACAGCACCAGCACGATAACGATAGCGATGATCAGTGCCGGCAGCGTTCCCAGCATGGACGGCACGATGGTGTCGAACAGCGGCGTTGCGCCGTCGCTCTGGTATGCGATCTTGTCGGCATACAGTCTGCCAAATCCGCCGAGGAAGTAACATCCGCCGGCGACGATGATCGCGAAGAACGTGGAAATAACGGTTCCTTTGTGGATATCTTTCTCGCTTTTGATGGCGTAGAACTTACCGACCATCTGCGGCAGTCCCCAGGTGCCCAGTGATGTGAGCACGACGACGAACATGAGTGCCAGCGGATCAGGTCCCAGGAAGGATGAGAATGCGCCTGTGCCCCATCCCGGCAGCTCGATCTCGGCGAGCTTTTGGGTTGCGGCAACCAGACCGCCGTTTGCGTGGAGCACCGCTCCGATAACGGCGCAGATGCCGATGAGCATGATGATTCCCTGGATGAAGTCATTGATCGCTGTGGCCATGTATCCGCCAAAGACGACGTAGAATCCGGTGAGGACGGCCATGATGGCGATGACGACCCAGTAAGGGATGTCAAAGACGAGTCCGAACAGACTCGAAAGGCCGTTATACAGTGAGGAGGTATATGGAATGAGGAAGATAAAGATGATAATCGATGCGATAACTTTCATTGGAACGGAATCGAACCTCTTGCCGAAGAAATCCGGCATGGTCTTGGCGTCCAGATGCTGGGTCATGATCCTCGTTCTTCTGCCGAGAATGTTCCACGCCAAAAGCGACCCGATAAAGGCATTTCCGAGTCCCGCCCAGGTCGATGCCAATCCGAAGTTCCATCCGAACTGACCGGCGTATCCGACGAAGATAACAGCCGAAAAATAAGACGTTCCGAATGCAAAAGCCGTCATCCACGGTCCTACGGATCTGCTGCCTAAAACGAATCCTTCGACGTTTCTCGCTCTGTTTCTGGTGTAAAGGCCGACCATGATCATCACTGCGAAGAAGATAATCAGCATAATTACACTCAATACTTTAACTCCCATTTCATTTTCCTCCATTACTTATAAAATAAAAATCGCCCTCGAATAAATGAGGGCGAATTGTAAACTCGCGGTACCACCTCAGTTCGCTGCTGCGTCACCACAACAGCCTCAACAGGTACGTCCATAAGGATTATACCCTCGTGCTGTAACGGGCACTTCCCGTCACGTCCTACTCACGGTCGTAAGACTGCCAGCCGCCGCCGGCAGACAGTCCTCGCACTTTCAGAGTGCAGCTCTGGGACGTATTCACAATCAGTAACTACGCGCCTCTCACCAAACGGCAACTCTCTGTTCAGTCTCCTGAAAGCTACTCTTTCCCTTCATAGCCTTTGCTGTATTTATATTCACTATGTGAGAGATTTTACTCTTACATTGTTCTTTAGTCAAGTAAATTGCAAAAAGATTTTTGCGAATTTGCGTTTTGGCTCTAATCTGTAACGATTTTGGCCGTGCTTCCGCCGGTTTTGTTCTTCGTGACGACGATCTGCTTTGAGATTTTCTCCTTCAGTTCCCGCACGTGGGAAATGATGCCGACCAGACGATTGCTCTCGGCGATCTTGCTGAGGGCCCGCATGGCCTGTGCCAGCGTTTCCTCATCCAGCGTGCCGAACCCTTCGTCCACGAAGAGCGTATCCATCTGGATCCCGCCCGACGAGGCCTGGATCTCATCGGAAAGGCCTAACGCCAGGGACAGTGACGCCATAAAAGATTCTCCTCCCGACAGAGTGTCGGCGCCTCTCAGGCTGCCGTTGTAGTGGTCGATAACATCCAGTTCCAGTCCGCTCTTTGACTGTCTGCTCGTGCTCTCTCTTCGTCTCTTGAACTCGTACTGATTGTCGCTCATGATCCTGAATCTGGCGTTTGCTTTACTCAAAATCCTATCGAAGTACGCCTGCTGCACATAGGCTTCCAGCGTGATCTTTTCCTTGCCCTGGAGCGTTCCGTTTGCAGTATCCGAAAGGGTCTTGACCCAGCGGAGTTCTTCCTCCACCTGCTGCAGCTGTTCTCCCTTCGCCTCGACCTTCTCAAGGACGCGCTTGCAGTTTTCGATGCTTACCCTGAGATCCTGCAGCCTGGTGCTGCTCTTGTCACGTTCTTCGGTGACGTCTTCCAGTTCCTTTGTTGCTTTCTCGAGATCCGTATCGTTTCCACGCGCTACGGTAGCCTCCAGCTGCTTCTTTCTGCCTGCCAGACTGCTTTCGGTTTTTGCCTGCTCCTCGTATTCCCTTCGGGCCTTCTCCAAAACCTCCTTGAGCTGTCCTTCCTCTTCTTTCATTGCAGCAACTGCAGCATCCAGTTTCTCAATATTCTCATGATCTAATTTGGAAGCCTTCTCGGCAGCTGCCTTCTTGAGCGATTCCTTCTTCTCGGTGAGGACCGCCTTTTCCTTCGATGCGTCAGCCAGCGCGAGTCTCGTCATCTCAAGGGTATTCTTGCCCGTTCTGATGAGCTCATCGATCTCTTTCAGCCGCTTGACATCGGCTTCCTTAGCTGTCAGCTCTTCCTCTATCTTCTGAATGCCTTCCGCTTCATTTGATTTCTTCTCAGAAATCTTCTCCGCGACTGCCTGTTCCAGCGGCAGCGTCCCGTCGAGTTCTCCCAGAACCTCGGCCGCATTCTTCTTTATATTGTCGATGGCGCTGTTTTTTTGGCCGAGCAGCTCGCCGGCCTTT
The DNA here is from genome assembly GCA_017438285.1 of Bacillota bacterium. Lineage (GTDB taxonomy): Bacteria > Bacillota > Clostridia > Peptostreptococcales > Anaerovoracaceae > Lentihominibacter. Next base: position 7,184 of record JAFRVY010000083.1, on the reverse strand, counting down.
GCACTGGCCTGTTCCTGCTTCCTGGCTGCCTTCTCAGCCTCATTGCGTTTGTCATTGAGTTCCGTTTCTGTTGGCGCATCTTCGACTTTCGCCGCAGGCAGCGGGTGATCGGTCGAGCCGCATACAGGGCACGCCTCCCCCTCTGCCAGTCCGCTTGCGATGATGCCGGCCTGTGCGTCGAGGAACGCCCTGTTCATTGCATTGTATTCGGCGATCGTCTTCGCAGACAGTTCTTTTGCCTGTTGATACAGATCCTGCGCCTGTTGGCACGTTTCGTTAAGAACGGCAAGGTCGTTAAGCGCCGTGCTGATGCCGTCGATTCTGTTGATCCTGTCCTTTGCCGTCTTCTTCTGACCTTCCAGTTCTGCAACTCTGACGTCAGCGCCCTTAAGACCGTTGGCTTCCTTTTCGTAATCAGCCATTTCCCTGGTGCATCTCTCCTTGATATCCAGGGCCTCCGCCTCATCTCTGACCACCTCGTTGAACCTTTTCTCCGCCTCATCGAGATCGTCATACATTCGCTTCAAAGCCTCGTATTCAGGCCTTTGCGCTTCCAGTTTCGTGATGGTCTCCAGTATCTCTTTGCTCCTTGGCGCCTTCGCTTCCTCTTCGGCAAGCTTTTGTCTGGCAGCCGCGCTGGTCTTGGCAGCCTCCCGGATCTCCGCGTCTATGGTCTCGAGGTCGGCTTTTGCCTTGGCGAACTCGGTCGCCTTGCCGATGACCTGCTGCAGTTCGCCCATCTTTTTTTCGGTTTCCCTGATGGACTGGTCCAGTTCCTTTTCTTCAGTGCGGCCGGCTTCAAGCTTTTGCTCGATCAGCCGGATGTTGTCGCTGAGGATGCTCTGCCGCTCCTCTTCCAGCAGGATGTCGTTGATATGTCCTTCGATTTCTCCGTTGATACCGGTGAATTCCCGTTCTATCCGGCTCTTTTCCTGCTGAAGTCTGGCCTGAAGGCTGCTGAGGATCCCTGTTCCAAAAAGTTCCCGGAAGATGTTCATTCTTTCGTCAGTCTTCGCGGTAAGCAGTTTCATGAAGTCGCCCTGGGATATCATGGCGATCTGCGCGAACTGTTCGCGGTCGACGCCCAGCAGTTCTCGGACGGCGTTATCGACGTCGGTGACCTTGCTCAAAGGTTCCCTGCCCGGCGCCAGAAACTCCACCTCGCCCGGGGCGTTTATCATGCCTTCGCCGCGTTTCTTCGGTCTCAGTTGATCGGGTTTCCTCTTGACTGTGTATTCTCTGCCCTTGTGCTCGAATGTCAGGGTGACCGAAGTCTCCAGATCATCGTCTGCGTATTTGGACCTGAGGGTCTTAGGGCTTCTGACCTTGCCGCTGGCTGAGCCGTAGAGCGCGAAGGTGATGGCATCAAAAATACTGGTCTTGCCGGAGCCGGTCGTTCCCGTAATGAGATAGATTCCGCTCCTCCCAAGATCGTCCAGATTCAGAACGGTGGTACCTGCGTACGGCCCGAATGCTGTGATTTCCAATTTCAAAGGTCTCATGCCATCTCCTCCTTTAGTTCTTCCAGAAGTCTGGTCACAAGATCTGCCTGTGCCTGGCTCATTTCCGCGTTGTTCTGCTTCTCAAAGAGTTCCTCGAACATCTCGATCTCGGACCGCTCGCCGAGTTCCCCTGCGTCTGTCACGTCATTCTCTGTCCTCGTTCTCAGATTGTCGTATCGCAGGTTCATAATGTTCGGGTAAAAGTCTCTGAGCCTGCTGATGGCCTCCGGCACATCATCCTCGTCGAGGAGCGTGACTCTCGTGTACGCCTCCCGATCAGCTGATCTCAGGAATTTCTCCCCTGTCAGCTGTTCGAAGGTGCCCCGGACATCCGCCCAATCATGCAAAGGCCGGAGCGGGATTTCCCGGATGGTCAGCTGCGCTGTTTCGTCCATCTTGTCGCCGAGTTCCACGATGGTGATCGACTTGTTGTGGTCTACCTCCGAGAAGGAATACTTCAAAGGCGTTCCGCTGTATCTGATGTTCTTTTTGCTTCCCAAAGTCTGCGGACCGTGGAGGTGTCCCAGCGCCACATAATCAAAATCCTCGAAAACATCGGCGTCGATGTTGTCCAGCCCGCCAACGTTCACGTCCTCCGACTCGCAGGTCGCTGCACCGGTCACGAATTGATGGGCGACCAGCACGTTTCTCCGGCTTTTGTCGAGACCCATGTTCTCGATGGCGGCGCGCATAGCTTTTGCATAGGAATCCAGCTGCGCCGCCTCATCCTCCGTCAGCTTGCCGCAGTTCACCAGAGCGTGACGCACGTTTGTCGGTTTCACGAAAGGCATCGTGTAGATGTTCACCGCGCCCCAGTCATCCTGCAGCTCATAGCACTTCGCCTCGCCGCTGTAGACCGGCGCAATGTGGATGCCGCTCCTGTCGATGAGGGCGCTGCCAAAGGACAGCCTCTCGGCGGAATCGTGATTGCCGCTGATGATGAAGACCTGATTTTTGCCGTCCGCCAATTCATAGAGGAACTTCTCCAGAAGTTCCATGGCTTCGGTGGACGGAACGCTTCTGTCATATACGTCGCCTGCGATGAGTATCGCATCAGGCGTTTCTTCTTTTACTGCTTCTGTGATTTGTTTCAGAATATGCTTCTGGTCCTCGGTCATGCTGAATTCGCTGATCCTTTTGCCCAGATGCAGATCTGAAATATGCATCAGTTTCATATTGTTCTCCCTTTCTTTTTTGCTCTCGTAATCCCGATTTTAATTCGCTTGCAGGTCTATTTTATCAAACCGCAATCACAGTGACAACACGCCTTGGTTACATATGGGATCTATTGTATACATGTATGTAAATTTGTGTTTTTTTTGTGCTTATGCTATAATATTTCAAACTTTAAAAGGCTAAATTGGAATAGTATTAGGTGGAGATTATCATATGTTTGAACGAGTAAAAAGAATTCATCTCGCAAAGAAACAAGAAGAAGCCCCTGTCAATGAGATGGAGGCTCTCCTTGCCAATTGTGAAAAGATACTGTCCGAGCGGGACAGCATCCCTAATGAATTATATATCGAAAACGACGTCAAGCGCGGTCTGCGAAATGCCAATGGAACCGGTGTGGTCGTTGGGCTGACCCATATCAGCGAGGTCCTCGGCTACAAGTTTGATGAGCGCGGCAAGAAGGTCCCGGCGGAAGGCAGGCTCTATTACCGCGGCTACAATATCGAGGATCTTGTCAGGGCAGTCATCGAAGAGGATCGCTTCGGGTTTGAGGAGATCACATTCCTGCTGCTCATGGGTTCTCTTCCTTCCAAGAAGGAACTCGATAAGTTCAATGAGATCATCGGAAACCACAGGACGCTGCCTTTAGGTTTCCCAAGGGATATGATCCTTACTGCGCCATCGCGCAATATCATGAACAAGCTGGCGAGAACCGTACTGGCACTTTACTCCTATGACGATAACCCGGACGACACGTCCATCAGCAACGTGCTTCGCCAGTCGATCAGTCTCATCGGTTACTTCCCGGCGCTCATATCCTACGCATATCAGGCAAAGAGCACCTATTATGACAATACGAGTCTGCACATTCACAACCCGATTCCGGAACTGAGTACATCGGAGAACATTCTCAGGATGCTCAGACCGATGGGCGAATATACAGATCTGGAGGCCAAGCTTCTCGATATCTGCATGATACTTCATGCAGAGCACGGCGGAGGCAACAATTCGTCCTTCACAACGCACCTGATTTCATCGACAGGCACCGACACCTACTCGACCATCGCCGCAGCCGTCGGTTCCCTCAAAGGCCCGCGTCACGGCGGCGCCAACATCGCCGTTATCCATATGCTGAACGACATCAAGGAGCACGTTCCTGACATCGGCAAAACCTCAGCCCTCGATGACTACCTCGTAAAGATTTTGAAGAAGGAAGCCAATGACAGGACCGGTCTCATCTACGGAATGGGACACGCCATATACACACTGTCCGATCCGAGAGCGAAGATTTTGAAGTCGATGGCAAAGGAACTGGCTGAGGATAAAAAAATCATCGATGATTTCATTCTCTGCGACTACATCGAAAAACGCACACCGCAACTCTACGCTGAAGTTCACGGCAAGGAGATTCTCATGCCGGCCAATGTCGACCTGTATTCCGGATTCGTTTACGATGCGCTGAACATTCCTGTGGATGTCGCAACTCCACTGTTTGCGACGGCAAGACTTTCGGGCTGGTGCGCACACAGAATCGAGGAGATCGTCGCCGGCGGCAAGCTGATGCGGCCTGCGTTCAACAGCGTGCAGGATTACGTGGATTATGTCCCGATCAAAGACAGGACCTCCACCGTTCTCAGTGAGGACGCAAAGAAATAAGCAAAAGCGCAAAGAAGCAAATGAAAGACAATGAAACTCCCGTCTTCCGGATTCCGGAAGCGGGAGTTTTTAGCGTCTATCGTGACTCTTTCAAAACCTCCATCAGCTGTTTCGTAATTCTGCCGGTCAGTCCCCAGATGACCCTGTCGCCGGCATAGTAGACCGGCACCGGGGATTTGCCGCAGCGCCACGGGTACGGCTTGCCGCTCGTCACCTTGTCATACGGGAAGTTTTCGTCCGGCTGCTGGACCAGCCGGCTTTCATACATATCCGGCTCCATCTCGATCAGGTCGTTGACCGGAACGGTAAATACTTCCGCGACCTCGAAATCACAAGGCGCCAGATTTGCATAGGTTTCCTCGTCAACGAGGCCCAGATAGCAGTGAAGCTGGGAGCCGCCTGTGGAAAAGATCGAATCCAGCCTGCAGACGATTTTCACTTTGTCTTCCGGAATCCCGACCTCTTCTCTCGTCTCACGCAGCGCGCACGCCTCGGGAGTTTCACCCGGCTCTATCTTACCGCCCGGGAAACAGATCTCTCCCGGCTGCCTGTCCAGGTCCTTTGCACGGACCTCGTACAAAAGCTTCGGTTCGTCGCCGTCGATCAGCGGTACCAGAATCGAGAAATGATTGTATCCGTGTTCGCCGACCGGGACATAGTTTTCCATTATTTTTACGATGTCACTACTCTTCAGTTTGTCCATTCTTCTCTCCGTTGTTCTTTCTGCTGTGATAAATGCCGGGAATCAGATTGATCGCCGATGCGATCAATACCAATATGATTCCAACAACTGAATTCCACAGTATGGTTTCTTTCAGCACGATCATTGCGATGATTGGCGCAATGGCCGGTTTGATGAAAAATGCAAATGATCCGGTCGCCGCATCTGCCAGTTCGATTGCCTTGAAATAGCAGTAGTAGCCGATGCCCGTAACGAAAACTCCTGTGTATATGATGATCCAGACATCGTCTCCGGCCCCGGCGATAACCGGTTTCCCGGTCACCAGCAGCACGATCAGCAATACCGCAGAACCGTAAATGAAGCTGAAACTCGTCTGCGCCAGAAGTCCCATCTTCCTCTGACTTACTTTCCCCGCAACCGTATACAAGCCGAATACGAGAGCGGACAGTATCATGAGCGCCATCCCCAGAGCGCTGTTCCCTTCCTGGATATCCCACGGACGAACCATGAATACGATCCCCAGGAGCGCGAAGAACAGCACCAGCAGTTTGCGTCTGTTCAGTTTCTCCGCCGTCAAAAGGTGTGCGAACACCATGGTAAAAAACGGATTGATACAGATCAGCACCGATACGGTGGACGCGTTGCACATATCCACCGAGATCTGAAACAGAGACATGCTGATGGTCACGCCAAGCAAACCGACGCAGGCCAAAATCAAATGGTCCCTCGCGGTGATCGTGATTCCGTTCTTCCTGATGTGCGACAGCGCGAACGGCAGCAGCAAAAGCCCGCCGATGGCAAATCGCATGAAAGTCAGCTGGAACGGGTCAAGGGTGGCCGCCCCGATCTTGCACGCGACCTCCATGGTCGCGAAGAGAAATGCAGTTATTAAAACATATACGTATGCTTTTTTCATCAAAACTATTATCTAAAAAAACAAATCCTCCGGATGATCCGGAGGATTACCATTCACAATCGGTTGATATTCTAATTGAGGATCTCTACTCCATCAAAATTAACGCCTATCATTTCTTCTTTTTCTGCGCTTAAGCTTACAGTGAAGTCGACATCATATAACTCTGAAATCGCCTTGAGTCTGCTGATGAACTCCGGCAGATCTCCCAGGGAAACATCCGCATGCTTCAGAATGCTGTCGATGAATATCATGTCGATGTCGTGATCCGAACTGATGATTCCATAGATGAATCCGATATACTCGTCGATATTCGTAATGTGCTCGAAATCCTCCATGCAAATGACCCTGATCCTGTGAGTGAGTTCATACATGAGTCTATGATTCTTATTGATGAACACAACGCTTCCGTCACTTGTAGCGATCTTGTCGTTAGCCAGCTGAATCATCTTATTTGTCTTACCGCTTCCTTTGTGTCCAATGAGTAACTTCACCATATTCTTGTCCTCCCGCTATTGTATCCATCACATCTTTTATTAAAAATAATTATAAACCCTCAGGCTTTTGCGGGCAACCAAAAACACCAACTCAAATCCTATTTTTTGTTTCTGAGCCGCAGCTGTCCGCAGGCACCGTCGATTCCGGTGCCGAGCTCGCGTCTGACCGTCGCAGATATGCCCGATTCATTCAAAACCTGCGCGATTTCTTCGGCCCTGCTTCTGCTGGACCCTTCCAGTCCCGTCTCTGCGACCTTGTTGAGCGGAATCAGGTTCACATGGCAGAGCATGCCTCTGAGTTTTCTGATGATCAGCGTCACATCTTCGTCACTGTCGTTCTCCCCGCGGATCAAAGCGTACTCGAAGGTGATCCTCCGTCCCGTCTTCTCCGTATACGCCTTCGCGGCGGACAGAAGATCGTCCACCGGATACTTTCTGTTCACCGGCATGAGCCGGCTTCTGTCTTCGTCCCGGAGGCGGTGCAGCGAAATCGCAAGTCCCGCCTGCGGAAAGTCGGTCCCGAAGCGCTCGATCATCGGAATAATGCCGCTCGTGCTCACCGTCATGTTCCTGTAGCTCATGTTCTTGCCGTCCGGATCGTGCAAAAGCCGCAGGAACTGCGATACACTCTCATAATTATCAAAGGGTTCTCCCATGCCCATGATCACGATGTGATTGATCGGTTCACCAGTCGCCTTCTCGGCCATGAGCACCTGACTGAGCATCTCTCCCGCCGTCAGGTTTCTGACGAATCCGCCCAG
>JAFRVY010000082.1 GCA_017438285.1 Bacillota bacterium | reverse complement strand
CTGCAGCCAGCTCATCATCTGTCTGAGTTCTGCACCAACGCTGCAGAGCAGGTGCGATGCTTCCTTCTTTCTGGTTGCCAGGAATCTGGCCTTACCGCCTGCGTTGAATTCCTGAATGAATTCAGACGCGAAGGATCCGTCCTGGATCTCTGACAGGATCTGCTTCATTTCCTTACGGGTATCTTCCGTGATCAGTCTCTTGCCTGATCTGTAGTCGCCGTATTCTGCAGTATTTGAAATCGAGTATCTCATCTTATCGAAACCGCCTTCGTTGATCAGGTCAACGATGAGCTTCATCTCGTGGATGCACTCGAAGTATGCCATCTCAGGCGCATAGCCTGCTTCTACCAGTGTATCGAATCCGGCCTTCATCAGCTCGGTAACGCCGCCGCAAAGAACAGCCTGCTCACCGAAGAGATCGGTTTCAGTTTCTTCCTTAAATGTAGTCTCCAGAATGCCTGCGCGGCCTGCGCCGATTCCGGAAGCATATGCCAAAGCGAAATCCTTGGCCTTACCGGAAGCATCCTGATAAACAGCGATGAGTGAAGGAACGCCTCTGCCTTCCAGGTACTGGCTTCTTACTGTGTGGCCAGGGCCCTTCGGCGCGATCATGATGACGTCCAGATACTCAGCCGGGATGATCTGATTGAAGTGGATGTTGAATCCGTGCGCAAAGGCCAGAATGTTGCCTTCCTTCATATGAGGGGCAATCTTCTCATTGTACAGCTTCGCCTGGATCTCATCCGGCGCCAGCATCATGACGATATCGCCGGCCTCGGCTGCATCCTCAATATCCAGAACCTTCAGACCTGCGGCCTCAGCCTTTGCGGTATGGGCGGAACCCGGCCTTAGACCGACGACGACGTCGCATCCGCTCTCGTGGAGGTTCATTGCATGGGCGTGGCCCTGTGAGCCAAAACCGATAATTGCAATTGTTTTGCCATCAAGCATTCCAAGGTTACAATCCTGATCGTAATACTTCTTAATCATTGTTTTCTCCTTCTTTCTTATTACTCCTCGCTGCTGTCGGATATTCCGGCATCACCGCGGTTGATTCCAGTTACACCTGTTCTGCAGACATCGATGAGGTCGTAGCAGCTCATCATGTCCATGAATCCGTCGATCTTTTCGCTCGAGCCGGTGAGCTCGATGATCATGCTCTTTCTCGACAGGTCGACGATCCTGCCTCGGTAGATCTCCACGATCTCCTTAATCTGCGAGCGGTCTTTTTTGTCTGCCTTGACCTTGAGAAGCAAAAGCTCCCTGTAGATGCTCTTTGCGCTCATGATGTCGACAGTCTTGACGAATTCCTGCTTCGCCGTCTGGGTCAGCATCTGGTCGAATTTCCTGTCGTCACCGGTCGTTGCTATGGTGATTCTCGTCAGCTTCGGATCGTTTGTAGGGGAGGCCGTGAACGAGTCGATGTTGAATCCGCGTCTCGCGAAAAGACTTCCCAGGCGGGCCGTTACGCCCGGCTCGTTGACTACGAGTATACTGATGATTTCCGATCTTTCTGTTTTATCCATTTCCAAATCTCCTTAACCTATGATCATATCCTCAATGGTGCCGCCGCCAGGGATCATCGGGTACACGTACTCGGATTTGGCGATGTGGCAGTCGATCCATACAGGGCCTTTCTCCTTGAGCGCCTTAGCAAAGACCTCTTCGAACTCTGCCGGCGTTTCGGCCGTGAAGCCTTTGGCTCCGAAGCCTTCGGCGATCTTGACGAAGTTCGTCTTTCTGTGCGGATCCGTTGCGGAATATCTGCTCTCATAGAAGATGTTCTGCCATTGGTAGACCATGCCAAGCACCTGGTTGTTCATGATGATGGTGATGATCGGCAGATTTTCGCTGACGGCTGTGACGCCTTCGTTCAGGTTCATGTGGAAGGAACCGTCGCCGGTGAAGTGGATCACTCTGGCCTCCGGACGTCCGATCTGCGCGCCGATGGCGGCGCCGTAGCCGTAACCCATGGTTCCCAGTCCGCCGCTTGTGAGGAACTGCCTCGTATGTTCATGCTTCAGATACTGAGCCGCCCACATCTGGTGCTGACCTACATCGGTTACATAGATCGTTTCCTTGTCGGTCATGTCGCAAACGCTGCCGATGATCTCGCTCGGGTGGAGTTCCGCATCGCCGCTCTTCACATCGCCGGTGGTCTTCTTCCAGCCCGTCGCCAGATCCAGCCATTCCTCGTGGCCGTTCTTCTTGATCAGCGGAAGCAGCTCAGTGAGGAAGTCTTTGATATCGGCGGTGATGCCGATATCGACAACGACATTTTTGTTCAGTTCACTGGTATCGATGTCGATCTGGATCTTCTGGGCGCGCTTGCCGAACTTCTCCGGATTCAAAGCGACTCTGTCGCTGAATCTCGTGCCTAGTGCGATCATCAAATCCGCTCTGTCAAAGGCTTTGTTCGCGGCGATCGTGCCGTGCATGCCGGCCATACCCAGGTTTTTAGGGTTGTCGTAACCGATGACGCCGGCTGACATCAAAGTGTGCGCCGCCGGGATCCCTGCCTTGTCCATGAGCTGCAAAAGCTCATCGCCGGCATTTGAGGCCGCAACGCCTCCGCCGCAGTAGATGACTGGCTTTTGTGATGCGTTGATCATATCGGCGACCCTCTTGAGATTCTCTTTCGAGAAAGCAGGGAGCGGATTGATCGGCATTGGTTTTCTCGGCTTGAAGTTTGTCATGGCTGCCGTTACGTCTTTGGTGATGTCGACGAGGACAGGGCCTTTGCGGTCTGATGCGGCGATTCTGAATGCGTTGTAGAGGGCGTCTTCCAGATCCTCGATCCTGTTGACGAAATACTGATGCTTCGTAATAGGGATGACGATGTTGGAGATACTGACCTCCTGGAACGCGTCTCTTCCAATGAGACTGTCAGGAACGTTGGCCGTGATCGCGACGAGAGGCACGCTGTCCATGAAGGCTGTCGCGATGCCCGTAACGAGATTGGTTGCTCCCGGGCCGCTGGTCGCAAAGCACACGCCTGTCTTGCCTGTCGCTCTCGCATATCCGTCCGCGGCGTGGGATGCGCCCTGTTCGTGAGCTGTTGTAACACTTCTGATTCTGTCGCTGTATTCGTACAGCGCATCGTACAGATTCAGCGCGGCGCCTCCCGGATAACCGAAGATCGTGTCCACGCCGTGCTGAAGCAGCACTTCCATAACCAGTTGTGATCCGTTCACTCTCATGTATTGATCCTCCTTAGGAATTTAGTGTCGTTTTTGTAGTGTACATACATTATTATATGCGAAAGAAAACTAAAATCAACCATTTTTATTGCAAATTTGTTAGTTACAAACAACGTATTTCAAAAAACGATAGTAAAAAATCACAAAAAATGACAAAAAAATGCCATTTCGTTGTTGACAAGGTATGACGCTTGGGATATAAAAGTATTATCTACTAATATATATGCAGATAATTCGGAGGTAGTTTATGGGGAAGATGACAGGAAACGAATTCTTCGTTAAGGCACTGCGTGAGGAAGGCGTAGACAAGATCTTTGGCTATCCGGGTGCCTGTGTTGTCGATATTTTTGATGAGATCTACAAGCAGAACGACGTGGACCTCATTCTCCCAAGACATGAACAGGGACTGATTCACGCGGCTGAGGGCTACGCCAGATCGACGGGCAAGCCGGGCGTTTGTCTCGTCACGAGCGGACCCGGAGCGACGAACCTGGTCACGGGCATCGCAGATGCCAATCTGGACAGCGTGCCTCTCGTGTGCTTCACGGGGCAGGTATCCACAGGCCTGATCGGCAACGATACTTTCCAGGAAGTCGACATCGTGGGAATCACCCGCAACATCACCAAGTACTCCATGATGGTACGGGAAAGAAGCGAACTGAACAAAGCGATTAAGGAAGCGTTCTTCATCGCAACCTCAGGCCGCCCGGGACCGGTCCTGGTGGACCTGCCAAAGGACGTCATGGCACAGTCGGGAAGCGACGAGTATCCTGAGACCGTATCACTGCGCGGGTACAAACCGAATACGAAAGTACACGATGGCCAGATCAGGCGCGCCATCAAGATGATATACAAAGCCAAGCGTCCGCTCTTCATTCTCGGCGGCGGCGTCAAGATCGCCGGCGCAGCAGAAGATATGCGGAAACTCATGGAGGAGACGGGCATTCCGACGGTCACCACGATCATGGGCAAAGGCAGCGTGCCGACAAATCACGAGCTCTACTTCGGCAATGTCGGCATGCACGGCTGTTTCGCGGCTAACAACGCAGTAAACAACTGCGACCTGCTGATTTCCATCGGCACCAGATTCAATGACAGGATCACGGGCAAGCTTGGAACTTTCGCACCAAAGGCCAAGATCATCCACATCGACATCGATACGGCGTCGATCTCCAAGAATGTTACCGTTGACGTTCCGTTGGTAGGCGATGCCAGGGAAGCGATAAAGAAGCTGCTTGCGGCGGCCAAGGAATATGAGGGCGAAAGCGAGATGAATCCAGAATGGGTCAGTCAGCTGAAAGAGTGGGACGAAAAGTATCCGCTCTACATGGACAAAAAGAACAAGCTGACGCCGAAGGAAATCATCGATGTCATCAACGAGGAGTTCGATGAGCCGATCGTAACGACCGACGTAGGTCAGCATCAGATGTGGACCACGCAGTTCTTTGAGATTTACGGGAAGCGCCAGCTGATCACCAGCGGCGGTCTGGGCACCATGGGATACGGACTTCCGGCAGCCATCGGTGCAGCCATCGGCAATCCGGGACGCGACGTTATCGCCATCAGCGGCGACGGCGGTTTCCAGATGAACTCTCAGGAACTGACGACAGCGGTCATCAATGAACTGCCGGTTATCGCCTGCATTTTCAACAACGGATATCTGGGCATGGTTCGCCAGTGGCAGGACCTGTTCTACAATAAAGCCTTTGCAGGAACCTGCCTGAGACGCAGCAAGGCCTGCGAGACCAAGGGCTGCAACCAGCTCTGTGAGGGTAGAAGCGATGACTGCCCAACCTACGTTCCGGACTTCGTCAAACTGGCGGAGGCCTACGGCGCCCAGGGCATCAGAGTTACGAAACAGGAAGAGATCCGGGAAGCCTTTGCAAAGGCCAGGGCCAAGAAGGACGGGCCGACTGTTATCGAGTTTATCGTTGAGGACGAGGATCTGGTTTTGCCGATGATCAAGCCGGGCGGACCGATCACCGACCTGATCACGAGTGTGTAAGGAGGGGATGGCATGAAAAACGACAACAACGGAATGAAACGAAGATGGCTTTCCCTCTACGTGGAAAACAAAACCGGTGTTCTGGCCAGAATCTCAGGCCTGCTCAGCGGCAAGTCCTATAACATTCACAGCCTGACCGTAGGCGAGACCGAAGACCATACGGTTTCCAGAATGACCATCTGTCTGGATGCCGATGAAAACACCTTCGAACAGATCAAGAAGCAGTTCAACCGAAGCGTCGAGGTCATCAAGGTCATCGACTTCACGAACCTGTCCATCCGGACGAAGGAAGTCATGTTCATCAAGATCAACGGTGTTACAGACAAGACGCGCACGGAGATTTTCCAGATGGCGGAGGCCTTCAAGTTCCAGGTCAAGGATATGGATAAGGGCAGCGTGCTGATCGAGTCCTGCAGGACGGAAATCAAGAACGACTCGATCCTGAACGTCATTCACGACAGATTCAAGAACATCGAAGTCGTCCGCGGCGGTCCGGTGGCCATTGAGAGCATCAGCATGCAGGACAGGTAGACGCGGCGCGGACATCGCATGGATACCGTGCGCGGACATCGCTTCAGCGAGCCTTTGCACCTGCAGCCAAAACGTAGTAAGATAGTGTCCCAGACACGTGTAATATTTTAAGAAAGAGGAGATAGATCATGAAATATGAATTTCCAGTAACGAGAACAACCAATCCTAAAGTAAAACCTGATCCAAATAACCTTCCGTTCGGAAAGTACTTTACGGACCATATGTTTATCATGGAGTACGACAAAGGCCAGGGGTGGCATGACGGAAGAATCGTGCCGTACGCTCCGATTCCACTGGACCCGGCAGCGCTGGTTCTGCATTATGGTCAGGAAATGTTCGAAGGACTCAAGGCATATAAGAATGTCAAGACAGGAGCGGTCCAGCTCTTCAGACCTGACATGAACGCCAAGAGAACCAACAGAACGAACGACAGGCTTTGCATCCCTCCAATCGACGAGGAATTGTACGTGGAAGCGGTCAAGGCAATCGTCAAGGTAGATGCGGATTGGATCCCTGAGGTCAAGGACACGTCCCTGTACATCAGACCTTACATCATTGCAACGGAACCGTATCTGGGAATCAGAGATTCCTATCAGTATCTCTTCGTGATCATCCTCAGCCCATCCGGTCCTTACTATCCAAACGGTCTAGAACCGACGAAGCTCTATGTTGAGGACACTTATGTTAGAGCGGCACAGGGCGGAACCGGCGAAGCCAAGTGCGGCGGAAACTATGCCTGCGGACTGAAGGCACAGATGATCGCTCACGACAAGGGTTACGAGCAGATTCTCTGGCTGGACGGCAAAGAAAAGAAATACGTCGAAGAAGTCGGCACATCCAACGCCTTCTTCGTTATTGGCGACGAAGTCATCACAGCTCCGCTGAGAGGAACGATCCTCCCTGGCATCACCAGAGATTCCTGTATCCACGCCCTCAAGGCCAAGGGCTACAAAGTCTCCGAAAGACTCCTGTCCATCGACGAGATCTGCGAAGCCTACGACAAAGGCGAGTTCAAGGAAATGTTCGCATCCGGAACAGCTGCGATCATCTCACCGGTCGGCGAACTGAGATACAAGGACAAAGTCATGAAAGTCAACGACGGCGAGATCGGTCCTATCGCACAGCTTCTGTACGACACCATCTACGGGACTCAGATCGGCCAGATCGAAGACGAATTCGGTTGGGTCGTACCGGTTGAATAAACTGCTTCGCGGCGAACCACATCGCTCAGCGAACATCCATTAGAAATATGCGCCCGGCACCGCATGGTGCCGGGCTTCTCTTTGCCTGCAGACCGGAAACTCAAAGGGAAAAAGTGCCGGGTTTATAGTATAATCAATGTATGAAGAAGATTTTGATACTGACATCGAGTCCGCGTAAGAGCGGCAATACGAATTCGATCGTGAAGGAAGTCGCGGAGGAATTTGCGGCGGCAGGAGCAACAGCGTTCTCCTGCGAGATCGTCGACCTTACGGATCTCGACATCAAGCCTTGCCTATCCTGCAGGTGCTGCCAGACAGACTGGGAAGATTACTTCTGCGTGCAGGAAGACGATCTGACCTGCGCCGGCGGTACCAATGATGGTAGCGGCACCAGGGGCGAGAGCCTGGCCGATAAAATCAACGGCGCCGACATGCTCGTGCTGGCAACGCCGATCTATTCATGGTACTGCACGCCGCCGATGAAGGCTTTGCTCGATCGGTGCGTGTACGCATTCAACAAGTACTATGACGATGTGTCCGGAACCCACGGAGGAAAACGTGGACCGGCGCTTTGGGCCGGCAAGAAGGTGGCGCTGATCACGACGTGCGGCTATCCGCCTGAACAGGGCGCGGACCTGCTGGAAGAAGGGCTGAAACGCTATTGCAAGCACTCGCAGCTGGAGTTCGTCGGGACTTTGGTCGAGCGGAATGCAGGCTACACGCGCGACTTCATGGACGAAGAGAAGGTCGCACGCGCAAAGGCTTTTGCCCGCGCATTGCTAGAAAAACTGCAGGACAACGCTCACGCATGATGAATAAACGCGAAATCGCTGCACCCATTGAAATTTCAAAAAAAGATGGACATTTTGATGCATAACAAGTATATTTAAACATAGAAAGGTGTTAGCGAAATAGGAGGAGCGATATGTTTGGATTCAGAAAACCCAATATTAATGACGGCTTGCAGATTTATAACAACACTCCGGGCGCGGTCCTCGTCGATGTGAGAACGAAGGACGAATTTGCCATGGGAAGAATTCCGGGAAGCGTCAATGTGCCTTTGAACAGACTCAAATCGATCGAAGAGTATGCCGATAAGGACACACCGATATTCCTGTATTGTCTCAATGGCGCCAGAGCCGAAAGAGCTCTCAAGAGGCTCAGAAGAAAGGGCTACACCAGAGCAGTTTGCCTCGGTGGAGTCAAAGGGTATTCAGGCAGCGTAGAGAACGGCAGGGGCTAGGAATAATAAAATACTTGCATTTTTCAACGATATCAAATAGAATAAACGTGTGGTTATCCCCCTGATAACCTCATTAATCTCTAATCCCAATACCCCTTTTAACAAAAGAGACCTTCGGGTCTCTTTTGTTATGTTATAATAATTCCATGAAACATATCGTCGAAAAAGATGACATCGAAATATACAAAAGCGCCATTTGGGATTTCTATTTCGGGGGTCTGAACGTCGGCGTTCTCGACATCGAAACCACCGGTCTCAGCCCGGACAGAAACAAGTTTATCCTGGGCGGACTCTACAATTGCCAGACCCGCGAGATGCATCAGGTACTGGCCGAGAGCAGGGCCGAGGAAGCAGACGCGCTCCGCGAATTTATCTGCGAGCTGCAAAGGCTTGACGTGATCGTGACTTACAACGGCAGAAACTTCGACACGCCGTTTCTCAAGAAGCGTCTCGCAAAGGCCATAGCCGACGGCAGGTACTCGCATCCCGAAGATGAAGCGGTTCTCGAGAGGCTCTATGATCTGGATCTGTTCCTCGTCGTGCAGGGGCATTCTCCAATCAAGAAACTCGTGCCGAATCTCAGACAAAAGACCATCGAAAACTACATGGGCCTCTGGGAAACCAGGACCGATGAAATCAGCGGTGCCGAGAGCGTAGAGCTGTTCAACCATTACGAAAAGACTGGAGATCCCGAGGCGGAGCGGAAGATCCTGCTTCACAACAGCGATGACGTCCGGCAGCTGACCAAGCTGACGAAGATCATCAGCAAGTGCGATATGCACAGAGCCATGATGAGCATGGGCTTTCCGACGTGCGGCATGAAGACGGGCAGACCGAAGCTGCAGAGCGGCTGCCTGCAGATCAATGGAAAACAGAGCGCATGGGCAGGTCTTTGTATGGACTACATCGGATACGAATTCCACGGCTGTCCGGTGTACACGACGTTCTCGTCGGCTGACGGAACCTTTCAATTCGAAGTGCCGGTGATGAGAAACAGTGGCATGACTTTGGTTGATCTGGATGCGCTGGGGCTTGACAGAGAGGAGTTCGAGCAGTATCCGACCTGCGAGAGCGGTTATCTGATCATCGAAGACCGGGAAGGTCTCAGACACATGGAGATCAATCATTTTACGAAGGCGTTTATTAAGAAGTTTCAGGAGGAAGCGTTATGATAATCGGATTCATAGGAACAGGCAACATGGGCGGAGCGATCCTCGAAGGATTCTCGTCATCGAAGGCATCGGAGGGCTGCAAGCTTTTGGTCTGCAACCTGAACGAAGACCACAACGAGTGGGCGCTGGAGAGAACCGGCGGCAGATGCGAGATCGTCGAAGGCAACCGCAGCCTTTGCGAGCGGTCGGACATCGTGATCATCGGAGTCAAGCCGCAGGTCATCGACGGCGTGCTGGGTGAGATCGCCGAAGTTTTTGGCGAGAACAAAGACCGGATCCTCGTATCCATGGCGGCGGGCATCAGCATCGACCACATCAGCAAGTTCGTCGGAGCGGATTCAAAGATCATCAGAATCATGCCGAACACGCCGGCTATGGTAGGCGAAGCCATGACGGCGGTCTGCAGAAACAGGCTCGTCGACGATGATGAATTCCATCAGGTCAAGGAGATCTTTGACTCCATCGGCAAAGCCGAAGAGATCGACGAAAAACTGATCGACTGCGTCATCGGCGTCAGCGGAAGCAGTCCGGCGTACACCTACATGTACATCGAGGCGCTGGTGAAGGCGGCGGCGAGCAACGGAATGGACGAAGAGAAGGCGCGCGTGTTTGCGGCGCAGGCAGTGCTGGGCGCGGCGAAGATGGTTCTGGAATCCGAGGAAAGCATCGAGCAGCTCAGAATCAATGTCTGCTCACCTGGCGGCACGACCATCGAAGCGGTCAACAAACTCTTTGACAACGGTTTCATGGAGGACGTCTATGAAGGCTTCCAGGCGGCCGTCGATAAATCCATCGCCATGACGAAAGCGAAAGAGGAGGCATAAATGATATTCGAAGAGAAACTCATCAGCAGTGAGCGAATATATGAAGGCAAGATTTTGAACGTCAGACGCGATACGGTCACGGCCCTCAAGGGACAGGCCTACCGTGAGATCGTCGAGCACAATGGCGCCGTCGCCATGGTCGCGATCACCGACAGCGGCGACATGGTTATGGTGAAGCAGTTCCGCTACGCCATGGGAAGAGTGTCTCTCGAACTGCCGGCAGGCAAGATCGACAAAGGCGAGATGGATCCGGTCGGCGCAGCGATTCGTGAACTCAAGGAAGAGACGGGCTACACGGCCGGGACCATCAAGCGCCTCGGCCAGATCAACCCGAGCACGGCCTACTCCGAGGAAGTGGTCCACATCTATCTGATGACGGACCTCGAGGCCGGCGAGCAAAATCTTGACGAAGACGAAGCTGTCGAAGTCGTCGAAATCCCATTCGATGAAGTCTACGAGATGGCGGCCCAGGGCAAACTGTCCGACGCCAAGACTTTGGCCGGCGTCATGATGACAAAAGAGCAAAAAGCTCACATATGATTATTGTAAACCCGATTTGCCGGTTGTATAATGAAACCATAAAAAGGACCGCGCAAAGCGGCCGCGGAGGAATGCAATGTATATTGAAGAATTTGTAGCATATCTTCAGAAAGAAAAAAGAATGTCGAAGAACACTCTCGAGGCATACAAGAGAGATGTTCTCGGTTTGATTGCATTTTTGGAATCCCGCGGAAGCCATAACGTGCTGGAGACATCCAGCACCGATATCGTCGCATATCTGCACAACCTCAAGGGTATGGGAAAATCTGCTGCAACGGTAAACAGAAAGCTGGCATCTCTCAGGTCCTTCTTCAACTATTTGATGAAGACAGGACTGGTCAAGGAGAATCCGACGGCAGGTATCAAGAGCCCGAAGATCGAACATAAGGAACTGGAATTCCTTTCGATCGAGGAAATCGACAAGCTGCTTGACACGCCGGATGATACACTCAAAGGCCGCAGGGACAAGGCCATCCTCGAAGTGCTTTATGCGACAGGCATCAAAGTAAGCGAACTGATCGATGCCAACGTCGACGACGTGAATTTCAGAATGGGATTCATCACCTGCGCGCAGACGAGCAGCAGAGCCAGAATCGTACCGCTTGGAAGACCGGCGCGTGCGGCCCTCGAAGATTATGTCTACGATGTCAGAGACAAACTGATCAAGGACAACAAAGGCGAAAAGGCTCTCTTCGTAAACTATTACGGCAAGAGGATCACTAGGCAGGGCCTTTGGAAGATGCTCAAGGAGTACGGCGAAAAGGCCGGCATCGAGCACAAACTCACGCCGAACATCATCAGAAATTCCTTCGCGGTACACATGCTGCAGAACGGAGCAGACCTGAAGTCTCTCCAGGAACTCATGGGACACGAAGATATTACAGCAACACAGGTTTATCTGTCCGCAACGAAGAACAGGATCAAAGACGTCTATGACAAGGCCCACCCGAGAGCGTAGCAACAAACGAAAATATATGATCAATCAAATTACCGCAGTGGTTTTCTCTGTGGTAATTTTTGTTGCTTTAAGCACCGTCGCCTTTGCGGGCGGCATGAAGGTCGAAGGTGCAAAGGCTGTAAGCAAAGTTTTCAAGACCATTACGGTTTCCTGGGACGAGGTTTTGATCGAGGCGCCGGAGGAACCGTCGGAACCGTCATCCGATCCGCTTGATGGTACAGACGAAGCGATAGAAGAGCCGGTCGACGCGCCGGGCATCATGACCGAGCCCGTGAACGACGCGCCGGCTGCAGACATAGTTGATGTGCCGGCTGCAGACATGGCCGACGCACCGACGGCGGACATAGCCGGCGAGGAGGCCGCAGATCTGTCCGACGAGGAGGCCGCGGATTCGGCTGACGAGAGAATCGAGGACCCGCAGTATGTCGAAATCACCTACAAGGTCTACCGGGCGACGGCCAGGAAGGGCAAGTACAAATGCGTGGCAACCACGACGAAAACACAGTTCAAGGACCACAAGGTCACGGCGGGCAAGACCTACTACTACAAGATCAAGGCCAAGGGCGACGGCGTGAGTATAGGGTATTCGTCCATCGTTCACGCGAAAGTTTTGCGGCAAAAGAAAGCATCCCTGAGCCTGATCAAAAAAGGCGGCTCCTTCTTCAACTTCCGTGTCGAGGCGAAGCAGAAATTATATAAATACGACACCCTGCAGGGCGCGTGCGCCAATAACGGTTATGCCTATCTGACTTTATACGACAGAAACGTTGAGAAATGCAAGATCGTAAAGGTCGATTTGAGCGGGCCGAAGGTCGTGAGGGTGTCAAAAGCACTTCCCGTATATCATGCCAACAGTCTGACCTACAACACGAGGAAGAATCTTCTCGTCGCAACATGCTGTCAGGTCAAAGGCGAGAGGGCGGTTTTTGTAAATCCAAACACGCTTAAGGTCAAATCGCACAAAGACATCCACCTGACGAGTTCGGTCAAAGACCTGCCGTCGAAGGTGAGGCGAAACTATGTCGGTTTCACGGCAATCGCATACAACAAGAAGCACAACTGCTATGTTGGGCGGCTCAGATACAGCAGCAATGTCATCATTTTCGACAGCAGGCTGAATCCGAAAAAATACGTAAAGCTTCATGGCAAGAAGAGATTTCTTTTGAATCAGGGGATGGAGAGCGTCGGCGACTACATATACGATGTAAGAAGCTTCAAGGGCAGACACAAGTACAGCATGGTCACCATCCATAAAATGAATGGCGGATTCGTGGGACAGATCAGAGTTCCTTACGGCAAAAAGCCGGGCAACGAACTCCAGTGCGTCTTCCACGACGGAAAACAGTTTTATGCCGGTTTTTACAGGACCACAAGCCAGTATAATGACAACCGGAGAAACAAGGTAAAGAGATACAATAAACTGTACAAATTCAACAATCTGACGAGATATCTGCCGAACTGATCATATTAAAAAAATCCTCTTGCAAGGGGATTTTTTTTATTGTATAATCAATGAGCGTGTGCGGAGGCACATGGTTTTGTAATTTTACGGGCGGTCCTCTGATCAAGATGCGCCGGAAGTACCGGGCAGGTCATGAACGTTTCGAAGGGAAGGAGGAAGAACGATGGACGTATTGAACTCAATAACACAGGAATATATGAAATCTGACATCCCTGCATTTAACGTTGGAGATACTGTTAAGGTACACGTTAAAATCAAAGAAGGAAACAGAGAAAGAATTCAGATATTCG
Organism: Bacillota bacterium; assembly: GCA_017438285.1. Taxonomy (GTDB): domain Bacteria; phylum Bacillota; class Clostridia; order Peptostreptococcales; family Anaerovoracaceae; genus Lentihominibacter. The sequence goes on along the minus strand of JAFRVY010000082.1, from coordinate 32,935 downwards.
AAGGCTTTGTTTTGAAGAGACAGAACGGCGGAATCGGCGAGACTTTCACAGTAAGAAGAATCGCTTCAGGCGTTGGTGTCGAAAAGACATTCCCGCTCCATTCACCGCTGGTTGAGAAGATCGAAGTTGTTAGACACGGTAAGGTCAGAAGAGCTAGACTCCACTACATGAGACAGAGAACCGGTAAGTCAGCTAAGATCAAGAGCAAAGAAAGCAAGTAATAAAAGGACCTTCGAGGTCCTTTTTTCTTTATAGCACATGACAGCCCATACGGGAGAACAAAATGATAGAAAACATCAACTGGTATCCGGGACACATGAAAAAGACTCGGGAGCTGATTGCAGAGAATCTGAAGATGGTCGATGCCGTCATTGAGGTCATCGACGCCAGAATCCCTGTGTCCAGCAGGAACCCGATCATAGACGAGCTGATCGCCGGCAAGCCGCGCGTTATCGCGTTGAACAAGAGCGATCTGGCTGACGAGGAAGCGAACCGCATCTGGGCCGAGTATTTTACAAAGGCTCCAGACAGCGCTGCCCAAACGGTCAAACTCAACAGCATGAGCGGTGACGGCATCAAGCAGCTGCTCAAACTGCTGGAAACGATGGACCGCGAGAAGAAGGCGGCAAAGCAGGCAGCCGGACAGGCGGCCAAGCCGTACAGACTCATGATCGTCGGCGTTCCAAACGTGGGCAAATCCTCCCTCATCAACAGACTGACGGGTCACAAGAGCGCCAAGACCGGCGACAAACCGGGCGTAACAAAGGGCAAGCAGTGGCTGAGGCTGGATAACGGCATGCAGCTTCTCGACACGCCGGGTATTCTCTGGCCGAAATTCGAAGACCCGCGGGCAGGCTTGAATCTTGCTTTTTGCGGATCGATCAAGGACGAGATCCTGGACGTTCCGACCCTGGGTATGGAATTGATCGGCGTGCTCATGGAGAAGTATCCGCAGATGCTCATGGAACGCTACAAACTGGAGGAATTGGGGGAGACCCCGCTGGAAACCATGGAAGCCATGGCCATGAAGCGCGGTTGCATCATGTCGGGAAAACGCATAGACTATGAGAGGATAGGTAAGTTGGTACTGGACGAATTCAGATCGGCGAAGATCGGCAGAATCACCTTGGAGTACCCGAATGACTAAGGAAGAACGCATCCAAAAACAGAAAGAGCGTCTCGAAGAGATGAAGAAACCGGAGGCGAAACTTCGCAGAGAAGGTTTTCGTTTCATTGCGGGCATCGACGAGGTTGGACGCGGTCCGCTGGCAGGGCCGGTGGTTACAGCCGCTGTGGTTTTGCCTGAGGATTTTGACGTGCTCGGCGTTGATGACTCCAAGAAACTCTCGGAGAAGCGCCGCGAGGAACTCTTTGCACAGATCGTGGACAAGGCGGTCGCTTGGGGAGTCGGCATGTGCACCCACGAGGAGATCGATGAGATCAACATTCTGCAGGCAACGAAGAAAGCGATGAAGCGGGCCATCGAGGACTGCGACGGATGCCTCAGGCAAAGGCTTGGCGAAGATGCAGCAATCGACTATGTGCTCATCGACGCAGTCAAACTGGAGAATCTGGACAGACCGCAGAAGGCCGTCATCAAAGGCGATGCCAAGGTTTTGGCTATCGCGGCAGCATCCATTATCGCCAAGGTCACCAGAGACAGGATGATGGTGGAGTTCGCGGAAGAGTATCCGTGGTATGCTTTTGAAAAGAACAAGGGCTACGGAACAGCGGCCCATTATGAGGGACTGCGCGCCCACGGCGCGTGCCCGATACACAGACTGACATTTTTGAAGAAAGGATTTGACGATGGCAGAATTACTAAAGGGTAAACCGGTGGCAGCAAGCCTCACGGAGACGACAAAGGCAAAAGTTGAAGAGTTGAGAGAAAAGGGTGTCGTCCCGACGCTGGGCATCGTCCGCGTCGGAGAAAACCCGGGAGACCTGGCCTATGAAAAAGGCGCGATCAAGAGAGCTTCCCAGACGGGCGTCGAAATCAGACAGTATCTCTTCGGCGAAGACGTCAGCCAGGAGGAACTGATCAGCGCGATAGAAGAGATCAATAGGGACGACAGCGTCCACGGCGTGCTCATGTTCAGACCGCTTCCGAAGCACATCGACGAGAAGGCAGTCTGCGAGAGTCTGGCTCCCGAAAAGGATATGGACGGCATCACAACCGGTTCCATGGCAGGCGTGTTCATGGACACGGACCTTGGATATCCGCCATGTACGGCGGTCGCCTGTATGGAACTGCTTGACCATTACGGCATTGTGCTGAAAGGCAAGAACGTGACCGTCATGGGAAGAAGCCTGGTCATCGGCAAACCTGTAGCGATGATGCTTATGAGAAGGCACGCCACCATCACCGTCTGCCACAGCAGGACGACCCCGGAAGCCTTTGCAAAGGCCGGACGGGAGGCTGACATCGTCGTAACGGCTCTCGGCAGAGCCAAGATGGTCGGCGCCGACAAGCTGGGTGAAGGACAGATCCTGATCGATGTGGGAATCAACGTCGATGAGAATGGTAAACTATGCGGCGATATGGATTTCGATGAAGCCGAGAAGAAAGCGGCAATGATAACCCCGGTTCCGGGCGGTGTAGGCAGCGTAACCACGGCTGTTTTGATGAAGCATGTAGTTGCTGCAGCTGCCAAAAAATGATAAAATATCTCATCGGGATTATTATTTTTAGTGATGGGAAAATGGTAGGGGAAATGAAGAAAAAAACTAATAGAAGCAACATAAAAAGACGGCTGATCGCCTTGTTGACGATCGCCGTTTTTGTGTTTGTAATGGGATTTTGTCCAGTAAACATCGTCTCTGCGACAGACACGGAGGAACCTGAGTCTATTGAAAGTAATGAAGTGATTCAGCAAGAGGAGGCCTCCGAAGAAGACGGATCCGCGGAGGCGGTCGATGACACCGCAGATGTCGACGGCTCATATGAAGATGACTGGGGGTATATCGACATTCCGGAAGTCAGAGAGATGCTGGCGGTAAAGAAAGGCGAAGAGCCGGCTTACCTCAAGAAGGAAGAAAGAAAACTGGAAAATACTCTGGAAGATGTCTATGATTCGAGAGAAATGCCTTATTACAAGAATCGCGTTGCGATGTTCGATCAGCGCCCTACGGGAACTTGCTGGGCACATTCTTTCGCACTGGCAGCACAGATTTCATATCTCAAAGAGCTGTATTCAAATTCGTCCCTCGGAAACGAAAACTATCGGCTTGCACCCCTTGATTTCGCATATAACTTCTACAACAGAGTTCCATACGAGAAGTATGGATTTACCGACGAGGATAAAAACATTCCTTCAGAGGGAAATGATTGGACTAATATCGGCGGAAATAATATTATGTCTTCCCTTGCGTTGTTCGGTTGGATGGGAATGCATGCCATAGAGAATGCGAGTTTTAAGGATAGCAATGCATATAACAACAGTCTTGTTCTTCAAAACGCGAAGTGGATCAGTGATAACATCAAGGAAGATGTTCAGGTGGAAAACGACTATCATGATGATTTTTACGTGCTGAACCAGACGCTGGTTAAGCAGGCGATCAAGGATTACGGTGCGGTATCAGCAGAGATCAACATGAAAGATGCTTATTACAATGCTAAAGACGATACAAGAACATGGAATGGAAAGCGGTTCAATAGCTATAACTGTGACTATACCGCCGAGTATTATGAAGCGATACATGGCGAAATCAATAAAATCGGCAGTAAAAATCACGCCATAACACTGATCGGTTGGGATGACGAATTCCCAAAGGAATACTTCACAAAGCAGCCTCAGAATGACGGCGCATGGATCATGCAGAACAGCAAGGGAACGGGAAACGGTCCGGGAAAGGGATTCTGGTACGTTTCCTATGAGGATTTGAGCCTTTCCGGTGCTGCTGTACTGGATATGCAGCCGGCAGACACATACGATGCGAATTATCAGTATGATGGAAATGCAATGCCCGCAACCTTTAGCCCTACTATAGGAACGCAAGTTGCAAATGTTTTTACCGTACCTGACGAAGAAAACGGTCAATCCGTTGAGGCGGTAGGTTTCGCGGCTTTTGACAAGTATTTGACCAAATATAGGGTCAGTGTTTACAAAGGCGTATCAACAGAACCAACGACCGGAACACTTGCGGCAACGATTGACGTTCAGATAGAAGGTCCCGGCTGCTATACGTTTGATTTAACTGAAAATGGTGCTTCACCGGTATATGTTGAAGCAGGAGAAAAATTCTCCGTTGTTGTAGAGGCAACAGAAACATCAGATAGTGACAACCGAATGTACTTTGGTTACGAAAGAGCATCTCGCGGAAATGAATTGAATAACTCGGTAATATTTACGTCTACAGGACTGGTAAACACGAGTTTCTATAGAGGCGCTGATGAAAGCACCTGGAGCGATGTCTATAAAACAAACGAAAGCGGTTCATTCAGAATAAAGGCATTTGCCACAAACCTCAATGTCAAAGAATCCTGGATCTCACTTCCGAAATCCAATTATAATTACACCGGCAAGAAGATAAAGCCTGAACCGATCGTCAAGTATAACGGGCAGGAACTTAACAAGGATACGGATTACACCGTTTCGTACAGCAAGAACAAGTACCCCGGAATCGGGAAGGTGACTGTCGAAGGCAAAGGCCTGTACAGCGGTTCGGCATCAAAGACGTTCAAAATTGCGGGGGTAAACAACTTCCGACAGACTGCCGCGACCAAAAAAACAGTAACACTCAAGTGGAAGAAGTCGCCAAAGGTTACGGGATACAAAATCTATAAGCTGAAGAAGGGAAAGTTCAAACGCATAAAGACGATCAAAAAGAACTCGAAGATCAAGTTTACGGATAAGAAACTCAAGGCCGGCACCAAGTATCGATACAAGATTAGAACTTACAAGAAAGTCGGGAAAAAAACTTACAACGGGCCGCTCTCCGATGTGCTTGTTGTAAGGACGAAAGGTGTCGGGCAATAATAAATATTATTCGCGACCATTACCCTGGGTTGCGTGGTTGCGGCGGCTACCAAAAAATGATAAAATATTCTATCAAATTCGTTATCGTTTTTTAGTTGATCCCGGGAAAAGAAAATGAAAAAAATAACCTTAACCGAGATATAAAAAGACGGCTGATCGCCTTACTGGCGATTGCCGTTTTTGTGTTTAAAATCATGATAAACATCGATGAATTCACAGAACTGATGGATAAGATTTCAGAGGAGCTCCCCGACGAGTTCTACAAAGATCTCAACGGGGGCATCCTTATCTTGCCCGATACCAGGATCAGTCCTCATGCAAGGGCCGACGATCTGTATATCCTCGGTACCTACAACAGGAGCTCCTCCATGGGCAGGCACATCGAGATCTACTACGGATCTTTCGTGAAACTCTTCAGTCATCTCCCCAAAGATGCCCTGGAAGAGCGGATGAGAGAGGTTCTGTTCCATGAATTCACACACCACATAGAGTCCCTCGCAGGGGAAAAAGGACTGGAGAAAAAAGACGAAGAACAGATGCGGGAGTATCTGAGGAGATAAGGAAAAAACATGAGCGTAATTATTCTTGATGGAGCAACAGGGACCATGTTCCAGCGAAGCGGCATGGAGCCGGGTCAGGACACGACGCAGTTCGCGATCGAGAACCCGGATGTTGTCGAGCATATGCAGAAGGCATATGTCGAGGCCGGATCCGACGCCATTGTTACTCCAACATTCAATCTGAATAGAGAAAAGGTCGCGGCTATGGGCGGCGATCTCGATGAGATCATCAGGCGTCTGACAGCGCCTTCCATTAAGGTGCGCGAAGACGCCCTGGAAAAGGGCAGACCGGTCATCGTTGGTCTGGACATGGGACCGCAGGGAGAACTGCTGGAGCCCATGGGTAAGAAGACCTTTGAAGAAGCCTGTGATTTCTATGCGGAAATGGTCAGAGCCGGCGTCAATGCAGGGGTGGATTTTGTGCTCATTGAGACCATGACGGACCTCTATGAAGCAAAAGCCGCAGTACTGGCTGCCAAAGAAAACTCGGAACTTCCGATTATGGTGTCCATGTCCTTTGAGGCAAACGGCAGGACCTTCGTGGGAACCAGTCTGCAGACCTTTGCGTTGACCATGGAGGGACTGGGGGCGGATGCCATCGGGATAAACTGCTCCTTGGGACCGATCCAGATCCTGCCGCTTATCAAGGAACTCATGACCTATACGGACCTGCCTGTTTTCGCTCAGCCGAATGCGGGTCTTCCTGATCCAAGCACCGGAGAATACGATATCGATTGCAACAGATTCGTCGAGGAGATGAAGAAATACATCGACGCAGGCGTTTCCATGGTCGGCGGATGCTGCGGCACGGATCCTGATTACATCCGCGGCATGGCAGCCTATCGGGATGCCAAAGAGCAGGCGGACAAAGTCACCGCAGCGAATCAATTTGATGCGGCGGCAGCTGCAATGAATGCGGCCGCGAAAACGACCGAAGAGGATTCCTCCGCAAGAGACGCGAAGAATTATTTGACTGTCTGCAGCGGCAGCAGGGCGGTTACTGTTGATCATGTGACGGTCATTGGGGAGAGACTCAACCCGACGGGCAAAAAGAAACTGAAACAAGCACTTCTCGACAGAGATTTTGATTATATTACCGCAAAGGCTTTGGAACAGGTCGAGGCAGGCGCCGAGATCCTGGACGTCAATGTGGGCGTTCCGGGACTGGACGAAGCGGCGGTCATCGGACCGCTCGTCAAAAAGATCCAGTCGGTGACCGATGTGCCTTTGCAGATCGACTCGGCAAATCCGGATGTTATCGAGGCGGCGCTGCGCGTGTACAACGGCAAGGCCATCGTCAACTCGGTTAACGGTGAGCCGGAGGTCATGGACAAAATCCTGCCGATCGTCAAGAAATACGGCGCGGCGGTCATCGGTCTGACCCTGGACGACAGCGGCATTCCGGAAACCGCGGAAAAAAGATTCACGATCGCGCAGAGAATCATCGACAGAGCGCGGGAATACGAGATCCCGTATCGCGACCTGATCATTGACTGTCTCACCCTGACAGCTTCCGCACAGCAGAAGGAAGTCGACGAGACGCTGAAGACGGTCAGAATGGTCACAGAACAGTTCGGCCTCAATACGGCTCTGGGCGTATCCAATGTCAGCTTCGGGCTGCCGCTCAGACCGGTGGTGAACAGAACGTTCCTGACTATGGCGCTGGAAAACGGACTGACCATGCCGATCATCAATCCAAACGATGAAGACATGATGGCATCCATCTACGCCTTCAACGTGCTCAAGAACAGAGATGAAAATGCCAATGCATTTATCGACCGTTTCGGCAACAGCCAGATCGCTGGCATCACCAGCAAGACGGCTGCCCAGACCGGCGCATCAAGTACAAAGGCCGCCGCTGTTGCGGTACCGGCTGCAGGAACAGACCCTGGCGCAGATGCAGACAAAGATGCGGCACTGGGCGCGGCTGCGGGAACCGGCGAAAGACCTGGCGAGGATCGCCCCGGAATGGACCAGCTTTTGCACAGCGTTATGAACGGATTGGAGCAGGAGACGGCGAAACAGGTCGGCGCACTTCTCAGTTTCGCAGATGAGATCACGATCGTAAACGATTATCTCATCCCGGCGCTGGATGTCGTCGGCAAAGGTTTTGAGAAAGGTGATATCTTCCTGCCGCAGATGATGCAGGCGGCTCAGGCTGCTCAGGCGGGATTCGAAGTGATCAAGCAATCCATGGTCAGATCAGGCAGGACCGAAAGCTCCAAAGGTGAGGTCGTGATCGCCACTGTTAAGGGAGATATTCATGACATTGGCAAGAATATCGTCAGGGTCATCATGGAAAATTACGGATTCAAAATGATCGATCTGGGAAGAGACGTGCCGAAGGAGAAGGTGGTAGAAGTCGTAAAGTCGAGCGATATCAAACTTGTGGGTCTGAGTGCGCTCATGACCACGACCCTTGCCAGCATGGAAGAAACGATAGCGGCAATCAGAGAGGCGGCGCCGGACTGCAAGGTCATGGTCGGCGGAGCCGTTCTGACAGAAGAATATGCAGCCGAGATGGGAGCGGATTATTATTGCAGTGACGCCATGAAATCCGTCGAGGCTGCCCAGGAAGTTTTTGAGATCAAATAGGGGGACAGGGAACAGATTATGAACGGATTCAAACGGTGGTTTTCACAATTCATGATGGGCAGATATGGAATGGACCAGCTCAACAGGTTCATCATGTATATCACGCTGGCGCTGATCATCGTCAGCTTCTTCGCGCACTCTAGGATGCTTTCATGGATCACGATCGTATTGCTCATCATCCTGTACTGCAGGATGTTCTCCAGATCCATCTATAAGAGACAAAAGGAGAACGCCAAATATCTGGAGCTGAAGGCAAAATTCACCGGCGGCGGAAGGGAACAAAGGCAGGACAGGAAGGCCAGCAGGGAAGGAAAGCGTGTCCTCATATGTCCGTACTGCAAGGAGAAACTCCGCGTTCCTGTAGGTGCCGGCAAGATCAAAATCAGATGTCCGCACTGCAAGAAGGAATTTGAGGAAACGGTTTAACATAGTTAAAAATACAGTTCATATACAGACCCAAAAGGAGAAGAAAAATGTTCAATTCAGTCAAAGAACTAAAAGAGTATGCGAAGAAGATGCATGTCGAAATGTTTGACTTCAAGATGGTCGATCTGGAAGGCCGCTGGAGGCACCTTTCGATCCCGTATGACAGATTTACGGAAAACACTATGAAAGAAGGCATAGGATTTGACGGATCCAACTACGGTTATGCACCGATCGAGAAATCCGATATGGTATTCATTCCGAATCTGACGACTGCAATTCTTGACAAGTTTGCTGAGATTCCGACGATTACCATGATGGGAGACGTTTATGTCATCGACGAACCGGAGAACAGACCGTTCAATCAGTATCCAAGGAACGTATCTCTGGCTGCTGAGAAGTATATGAGAGACGAGGGCATCGCCGATCAGATGATCATCGGACCTGAATTTGAGTTCTATCTCTTCGATAGAGTTGCATATCAGGTACAGGAACAGTCCGTATTCTGCGAGGTCGACACAAGCCAGGCAGAATGGAACTCCGCAATCGAAGACGATATCAGAAACAAGGGATATCAGGTCGGACGTAAGCGCGGCTACCATGCCGACATTCCGCAGGATATCACTTACGGAAGCAGAGCCAAGATGTGCATGACCATGGAAGACTGGGGCATCAAGGTCAAGTACCATCACCATGAGGTCGGCGGACCGGGACAGGTCGAGATCGAAGTCGAGCTGGGTGAACTCACCGAGATGGCCGATGCTACCATGGCGACAAAATACATCATCAAAAACACGGCGCTGGAAGATGACAGAACCGCAACCTTCCTGCCGAAGCCGATCTACGATGAAGCGGGAAGCGGACTGCACGTCCACATGCATCTGTTCAAAGACGGCAAGCCTTTGTTCTACGACAAGAACGGTTATTCCGGACTGTCGGAGCTGGCACTCCAGTTCATGGGCGGAATCCTGAAACACGCGCCGAGCCTTTGCGCATTCACCAACCCGTCGACGAACTCCTACAAGAGACTGGTTCCCGGATTTGAGGCGCCGGTCACGATTGGATTTGCAACGGCAAACAGAAGCTCGGTTATCAGAATCCCGGCGTACGCCAAGTCACCTGAAACGAAGAGATTCGAGCTCAGAAACCCGGACGGCACGGCCAATCCGTATTACGCTTACGCGGCGATACTTATGGCCGGCATCGACGGCGTGAAGAATAAGATCAACGCCATGGACGGCGGCTGGGGTCCTTATGACTTCAACCTTTACGACATGACAGAAGAGCAGAAGAAGCAGGTCAAAGCCCTGCCGAGAAACCTCATGGACGCACTCGACGCACTTGCAGAGGATCATGACTATCTGACGGTTGGCGGCGTATTCCCTGAGGAACTCATTGAGCTTTGGATCGACAAGAAGACGGCTGACTTCAACAAAGTCAACTCTATTCCGCATCCTGCTGAATTTTCACTGTACTACGACCTGTAAAGTTAGGCATTTATGGAGATTGAAAGACAAAAGAAAATATTAAATATTGAATACGGATCGGTCTTTGGCACCTACTGGATGATCTACGCCATCATCAGCAGTTTCGCGTCGGTGTTTATGCTGGCGAGAGGCTACTCCAATTCGCAGATCGGCATGACGCTGGCGGCGGCCAATATTCTGGCCTTCATAATGCAGCCGCTGATTGCGGATTTCACGGACAGATCCAAGAGACTGGGCATAATCGGCGTTACTGAGATCATGACGGCGCTGATGATGATTTTTGCTATCGGTATGTTTGTGTTCAAAGGCGGGACGCTGGCTCTGTGTGTGGTCTTCGTACTGCTGATCGGATTCCATACCGTGCTGCAGCCGCTCTTCAATTCGCTGGCCTTCAAGCTGGAGGAGTGCGGCATCCCAACAAATTATGGCGTTGCCAGAGCAGGCGGCTCACTGGCCTATTCGATCTTCGTGGCGATTCTCGGCACGCTGGTGGCGAAACTCGGCATCATCGTTTTGCCGGTCAGCTGTGAAATTATCTGTGCGCTCATGATCCTGGCATTGATCCTGACGAACAGAACCTTTCAGAAAAACATGAAGATGGGACATCCGCCGCTTCCTGGTGTCGCAGTCAATGATGAAGCCGAAGAGGAAGAAGAAATCAATCTGATAATGTTCATCAAGAGGAATAAAATGTTCTTTCTTGTGAATATCGGTGTCATTGGACTCTTCTTCAGCAATGCGATCCTAAACAATTACATGGCGCAGATCGTTACCGATATCAATGGGACGACTGAGGACATGGGCAGGATCCTGGGCATCATGGCATTTCTGGAGATACCGACCATGGTACTTTTCAAGCGTATCAAGAGGAAGTTCTCCTGTCAGTTTTTGCTTAAGATCGCATCCATCGGATTTACCGTTAAGATCGGACTTGTATGGCTCGCAACTTCAGTAGGCATGCTCTATTTCGCTCAGGTATTTCAGATCGTATCCTTTGCTCTGTTCCTGCCCGGTATGGTGTACTTCACCGGTGAGATCATGAGCCGCGGAGAGGCGGTAAAGGGACAGGCGCTGTTTACGACGATGATCACGCTGACGACCATCTTTTCAAGCCTGCTGGGCGGATGGATACTTGACATTGCAGGGGCAAAAGCACTGACGCTGATCGCCACGCTGGCAACAGCTGCAGGCGCAGTACTGATAATAGCAGTTATAGATAAAGTCGGGAGGAAATAATATGTACGAGGAACTTACAGAGATATTGAGAAACAGCAATAACATCGTCTTTTTTGGAGGCGCAGGAGTTTCGACGGAGAGCAACATCCCAGATTTTAGATCTGAGCAGGGTCTCTATAACGCGAAGCAGAACTACGGAATGTCACCGGAACAGATGATATCCCACTCCTTCTTCATGAAGGACACTGAAACTTTCTTCGATTACTACAAGAAAAATCTGATCTATCAGGAAGCGAAGCCGAACAAGGCGCACTACGCTCTGGCCAAGCTGGAGGAGATGGGCAAGCTCAAGGGCATTGCCACGCAGAATATCGACGGGCTCCATCAGGCGGCCGGAAGCAAGGTTGTCTATGAGCTGCATGGGTCGGTCGCCAGAAACTACTGCATGCATTGCGGAGAGTTCTACGACCTGGATTACATCATGGATCCGGCGAACTGCGATGGATCTATCCCGAAGTGTAAGAAATGCGGCGGCATCGTCAAGCCGGACGTCGTGCTTTATGAAGAGGCGCTGGACGATAAGCAGATCACAGGCGCGGTCGATGTCATCAGAAACGCAGACGTACTGATCATTGGAGGCACATCGCTGGTCGTCTATCCGGCGGCGGGATTCGTCAACTACTTCAGAGGCAGCAAGCTGGTCCTCATCAACAAGAGCCAGACATCCTTCGACGGACGCGCCGATCTCGTCATCAACGACGCCATCGGCAAGGTTTTGGGAGAGGCGGTCGACGCACTGTAAGCGGTCTGCAGGATGGTTTTTGCTTGAAAAACCGTGCCGGTTATGGTAAAACTTATATAACAAATAAGGGAGTAATCACCAGCGGCTAATTCGGGAGAAAACGAAGGGCCAAGGCTGTGATGGTGTCAACAAACTCGGACGCAGCAGGCGTCCTGGCATTATCGTAATTGATGAGACTTATCTGCATAGGCAGGTAGGTCTCTTTTTTGATAAAGGTCTTATTATGACGGAAGAGAGAATCGAAAACAAGAATACGACTTGGCAGTCCATCTGGCAGTACAAATGGCTGTACTTCTGGATCCTGATGGCCTTTGTCTTTGACGTGGGCATCTACTTCATCGAGGGCTGGGACAAGGCCGTTGACTTTGCCAGCGGATATCTCATTGAACTCAGCCTGAGCGTCGACAACCTCTTCGTATTCCTGCTAATCTTCATCAGTTTTGGTATTACGGAACACGCGCAGCACAAAGTGCTCGCCTACGGTATCGCAGGCACGATCGTATTGAGATTCCTGTTTATTTTTGTCGGGATCTCGCTGGTCAACAAGTTCGAATGGGTCCTCTGGCTGTTCGGCGTACTGCTCGTCATAAGCGGTGCCAGAATGTTCAGGAAGGAAGACGACAAGGATCCGCGGGACGGCAAGTTCTACAGGTTCGTCACGAAGTTTATGCCGATGAGCAAGGACTTCGAGGGCGAACGGTTTATCGTCGACAACGACGGAACGAATTACAACGAGGACAGCCCGATTTCAAAGAAGGCAAAGAAGCTGTTCACACCTCTGGCTGTCGTTATGGTGCTTCTGATCTTTTCAGACGTTATCTTTGCCATCGATTCCGTACCTGCGGTCATCTCCATGACGAGAGATATGTTCATCGTCTACACGTCGAACATGTTTGCCATTATGGGACTGAGACAATTGTTCTTCGTCCTGGAGCACATGCACAGAAAGTTCCGCTATGTCAAATACGGTGTTGCGGTGATATTGATATTCACCGGAGTCAAAATGCTCCTGGATATCGTTGATTTCCATGTTCACAATCTGGTATCGATTGCGGTCATTCTCTTCATTCTCATTTTGAGCATGGTCCTGTCCATCATCATCTCCGGCAGACAGGATAGGATGGAAGAATTCATCAAGAGTGACAAGATCGACCGTGCCGAGAGAAAGAAAGAGATCGAGGATGCCTTTGAAATCGAGGACCGGGACAAGGCTGCAAGAACAATCAAAAAAATCATGAGGAAGTCGGCCAAACGTGAAGAAAAAAGACAGAAAGCAATCGATAACGCCCTTAGAAAGAATAAAGACGACGTGGATCTTCCGGAGGATATGGAATAGTGTTTTCAGTTCAGTTTATTACCAGCAGCATACTTCTGGGCGTCGGGCTCGCCATGGATGCTTTCAGCGTATCTCTGGCGGACGGTCTGGCTGAACCAAATATGAAACGTTCCCGCATGAGCCTCATCGCGGGAACCTTTGCGTTCTTTCAGTTTTTCATGCCTATGCTGGGGTGGTTCTGCGTCCACAATCTGGTTGCGTACTTCAAAGCATTTGAGAGGTTCGTGCCATGGATCGCGCTGATCCTGCTTTTGTACATCGGCGGCAAGATGCTCATCGAAAGCATCCTCAATATCCGCAGAGGCAGGGAAGGAGAAGAGATCGCGGTTGAAAAGGTCACGCTCCTTGCGCTGCTCATTCAGGGAATCGCAACATCCATCGACGCGCTTTCCGTGGGATTTGCCATCGTGGAGTATAATTGGATCATGGCGCTCATCTGTGGGCTTATAATAGCAGTTGTCACTTTCATCATCTGCACGATCGGACTTCACATCGGCAAACTGTTTGGTTTGAAGCTGGCCAACAAAGCGGGAATCCTCGGCGGCTGCATTTTGATTTTTATAGGAATTGAGATTTTCATCAGCTGATGTTATCATCAAGTCAGCGGAGGTATTAAGGTCATGCAAAAGGCAGAGCCGGCAAAATGGAAACTCTATCTTTGCGGAGTGATCTTCACTCTTTCGATCGGATTTTCCTTTTTTGGTATCAAAAAATGCGTGCCTTACGCGGACACGCTTACAATACTGTCTTATAGATATGTGGCGGCTCTCATCGGCGTCATCATTTTTATTGCCATAGCCAGAAAGTTCGGATACCTTCCAAAGGGAGAAAAGGGCAGACCGAAGAGCAGACTCTACATGGTCGCCGCTTTTTATATCGCTTTCATGATATTTCAGATTCTCGCCATGTTCTTTGCGACATCGATCGAAGGAGCGATCGTTTACGCCATGGTACCGATCTTTGCCAAGATCATCGGCAGGCTTGTCATCGGCGAAAAATCCACACCGCTGCAGATGTTCTTCGTTATCATGACCGTTGCAGCGCTCATAATACTTATTATTCTTAACGCCACCGACATCCACATGAATGTCACGGGTCTTGCGATCATGACCATAAGCAGCATCTTCATGGCATGCCAGAACGTATCGGCAAGATACGTCAGAGGCGTGTTCTCTCCAATAGAAATTACGGAAGCTATAGCGATTGGGGGATCCTTTATTTTCATTGGCGCTTCAATCATAAGGGCGGCCGTCACCAACGATTTCGCATCCCTGATCGAGCCTTTGCGTCACGCTGATTTCGTAATCTGGGTGTCATTTCTGGGCATCTTCTGCATCCTGCTTTCGGCTCAGTTCATGGCGTACATGCTGGCTCATCTGGAGATTATCCAGTGTACCATATTCAGCAGCGCCTCAACGTTAGTTTCGATAATCGCAGGAGCGCTCATTCTGGGCGAGCCTTTGTATATCTATCACTACATCTGCGCCGCGCTGATCCTGGCAGGCGTCATTGGACTGGCTGTCGCGCCGGCTGATGCGGCCAACAGCGGCAAATCATTGTCCGACGACATGCATAAAGAGACTAATCAAAGATAGACTGAATGAATTCTGAGATCTGGCGCTCTACTTCTTCAGCGTCTTCTCGCTCACGGGCATAGTACAAAACCTCGCCCCTACCGCCGTCTGTGATCGTATGACGGAGCAGGGCGTTGTATTCTGCGATGCTCAGGTCATCGGACAGATAGTGACTGTGCAGGCGCTCCGCTTTTTCAGCGAGTTTCAGAACACCGAGACACGGCTTGCTGCTGGACAGGATGGCATCGAGGGTCTTGCGGAATTCCCCGCACAAAAGCTCGGAGCCGCCGATCTCATCGAGCAGGACGAGCGGGTATCGCGCAGACGATCTGAGAAGGGATACGCCAATCGTATCGAAGACGGATTGGTCTGTGATCACGCGTCCGTCATCTGCGAACCACTTGAAGATGCCGGCATCGGAAATGAACGTCACGTCAGAATCCGTACTGTGCTTTGGATCCTCAATGGACATGAATTCTTCTGCAGGCGCAGTGAGAGGTTTGGCCGCGGGAACGAGACGAAAACCTTTCGTCTGTCCGTCCGCATCGATCAGACGCTGGCTGGTGAACCCGCCGCAGTCTGCGATATGCGCACCGAGACATTTTCTGATGAGTGTTGATTTGCCCGTCTGGATCGGGCCTTCAAGAAAAAGCATAGTATTCATAAGCAGATTATAGCCAGATTGACAGATAGATTCAAGAAAGGTAAGCAACCCATGGATGACAGATCAATGGAAAGGATAGACTGGAACATGCTGTGGAAAGAAGTCAACAACTCTTCACGCAATTCCAGAAATACTACAAGCCAGTTCTGGGACAGTTTCGCAGATACATACTGGAAGAAACCCAAAGAGGGCGAAGCAGACGAATATACCGAGCAATTTTATGACTACATGGGGATCGAACAGGGTGAGACCATATTTGATATGGGATGCGCCTCAGGGGTTCTTGCGATTCCATATGCGCAGAGAGGTCACGAGGTCTTTGCGGCGGATTATTCTCCGCGCATGCTTCAGGTTCTGATGGAGAATGCCGAAGAGGAAGGCGTCGCGGACATGATCCATCCAATATTGTTGGACTGGAATGAGGATTGGGATGCGCGTGAACTGCCTGTATGCGATTTTGCGATAGCTTCCCGTTCCCTCATTTTCGATGATTTGACAAGCAGCCTGAAGAAGCTGGAATCCGTCGCTTCAAGGCGAATATGTCTGGGTGCATGGGATCTGCCATCACAGGGTTTTGACAGGTATGTGGCAAAAGCCATCGGATATGAACGTCCGGGCCTTGCGACTCACAGCATCATCATGGGCGAACTCCTGTCGAGAGATGTATGTCCGGAAATGTTCACGATAAAAAGCCCGTTTAGATTGGCGAGATACGAAAGCTTTGAGGCGGGCCTTGAATCACTGAAGGATTCTTTTACGTTTGGACTTACAGAAAGGCAGGAAGAACTGCTTAAGGAATACTGTGCTGAACATCTGGTTTTCAAGCATGGAGAAGGATTCATCAGTTCACACAGAGATGGCCAGGAATTGAAGGACTACTGGCAGCTTGATCATAGCAATATGTCGACTATCGCGTTTATCAGATGGGACAAAGCGTTCGTCCCGCGCACTGTGTAAAAAAAACAATAATGTTGTTAAAACAACACAAAAGATATTTAACAACGAGTATAATCTAGGCATCGGTAGTAAAACAACCGTTTGATATTGACTTATTTGTGACATGTGAAAGGAGCGGAAGTGCAGGATCTGCTCTTTTTTCATTTGTCAAAAATATTGTTGAAACAACATTTTTGCGGAGTACAATATAGTATAATAACACTGCAATTACAGTGGAGGTAGATATGAAAGAAATCAAAACAGTAGATGCCGTGGGACAGGTGCTCTGTCACGACATTACACAGATCATCAAAGATGTCAGCAAGGGCCCGGTTTTCAGAAAAGGTCATATTATAAAAGAGGAGGATATTCCGGTTCTTCTCAGCGTAGGTAAGGATCACATTTTCGTTTGGGAAAATGACGAAACCATGATGCACGAAAACGATGCGGCGGAAGTTCTTTGTGAGATAAGCAGGGGAAATAATATCAGCCGCAGTGAGGCCAAAGAAGGCAAGATCGAGCTAAAAGCGGAGTGTGACGGGGTGTTAAAGATCGATGAAGAGAAGCTTCAAATGGTCAACTCTTTCGGTCAGATGATGATCGCGACGCGCCACGGCAACTTTACTGTCCATAAGGGCGACAAACTTGCGGGAACCAGAATTATTCCCCTCGTGATAGAAAAGGAGGAGATGGACGCCGTCAGGGCGAAAGCCGGGGACGGTCCCATTCTTAACGTAGTGCCGTTTCAGCACAAAAGGGTGGGTATTGTAACCACGGGTAATGAAGTCTTTCACGGACGCATCAAGGACACCTTTACCCCGGTGGTGGTCGATAAAGTCATGGATTTCGGTGCGGAAATAGCAGGTCATGAATACAGCGACGATAACAATGCAAATATCGAAGCGGCGATAAGGAAACTCATCGATGCAGGAGCTGACATGATCCTCTGTACGGGCGGCATGAGTGTGGATCCTGATGATAAGACGCCTCTCGCTATCCGAAATGTGTGCGGGGATGTAGTAACATATGGCGCTCCGGTACTTCCGGGTGCAATGTTTCTGCTGGCTTATTACGGCAAAGACATGATCCCGGTCATGGGACTTCCGGGCTGCGTGATGTATGCAAGAAGAACCATATTCGATCTTGTACTCCCTAGAATCATGATAGGAGAGATACTGAACAAAGAAGATTTTGATAAACTCGGTCAGGGCGGACTTTGCCTTGACTGTGAGATATGTACATTCCCGAACTGCGGATTTGGAAAGTGATATGGGCAGCAGGATATGAGAGATCAATTCAACAGAGAAATTGATTACATGCGAATATCGATTACCGACCGCTGCAATCTGCGCTGCAAGTACTGCATGCCGGAAGAGGGAATCCAAAAGGTACCTATGAGCAGAATCCTGACATATGAAGAAATAATCAGGATCTGCGAGGCTGCAGTATCTCTCGGCATAAACAAGTTCAAGATCACAGGCGGAGAACCGCTCGTGCGCAGAGGATGTGTAAGCTTTTGCAAAGAACTCAGAGAAATGTCCGGTGTGCAGCAGGTGACTATGACGACGAACGGACAACAGCTTGAAGAACTGCTGGATGGGTTGGCTGACGCAGGAATCGATGGAATCAATATTAGCCTCGACTCACTTAAAGATGACAGGTATAAAGTGATTACCGGAGGCGGCGATCTTCGAAAAACACTCATCGGAATAGAGGCCGCAGTCAGCAAAGGAATCAAGACAAAAATCAACTGTCTGATTCAGAAGGGGTTCAATGAAGACGAGGTCACTGACTTTGCGAAAATGGCCTTTGACCTCGGAATAGACGTGAGATTTATTGAAATCATGCCTATAGGCTATGGCAGGCCGGACAATGGACTCTCAAACGAGATTCTCCTGCAAAGGCTTAAGGACGATTATCCTCGGCTTACTTTGGACAGTGCTCCTCGCGGAAACGGACCCGCGCGCTATTACAGCATACCCGGAAGGAAGGGCTCAATAGGGCTCATAAGTGCGATGAATAACAGCTTCTGCGGAAGCTGCAACAGGATCAGGCTGACTTCTCAGGGAACGATCAAGCCATGTCTCTGCTATGAGGATAGTTTAGACTTGAGACCTGCACTGGAAAGCGGCAGCATAGAGGCGTTGCAAAGGGTTTTGTCAGATGCTGTTCTCAGCAAACCGGCAGGACATGCTTTTGAAAACAGAGATTGTGTTGAACGCAGATCAATGGTTGAAATCGGCGGATAGGAGCAGGAAAAAATATAATGGGAAAACTGATAGCAATATGTATAAGTGAAAAGAAAGGAACTCAGAAGAAACCGGTAGAGTCTGCAGTTTTGAAGGCAGATCACGGAATCGAGGGAGATGCTCATGCAGGCAATTGGCACAGGCAGGTCAGCCTTCTTGGCCTTGAGAAGATAGAAAACTTTCGGGCCAGAGGAGCTGATGTTGAGTTTGGAGCCTTTGG
This sequence comes from Bacillota bacterium, assembly GCA_017438285.1. Lineage (GTDB taxonomy): Bacteria > Bacillota > Clostridia > Peptostreptococcales > Anaerovoracaceae > Lentihominibacter. The sequence goes on along the minus strand of JAFRVY010000082.1, from coordinate 13,934 downwards.
AGAGAATCTGATAATTGAGGGATTTGATTTCAGGAATCTCCCTGTGGGAACCAGATTCAAGATAGGCGATGCGCTTCTGGAAATGACGCAGATCGGCAAGGAGTGCCATACCCATTGCGCCATATACCACCTGGTGGGAGACTGCATCATGCCGAGAGAAGGCGTGTTTGCCAAAGTTCTCGCCGGAGGCGAGATCCGCCTGGGAGATGAGGTGATTGAGATACCTCCGCAGACTGACCGACCATTTACAGCTGCATGGATCACGATGTCGGATAAAGGCGCAAAAGGACAAAGAGAAGATAAAAGCGGACCGTTGGCAGGACAACTGCTTATGCAGGCCGGATACGATATAATAGAACAGCTTTTGATTCCAGATGATTACGAGACGATACAGAAAGAACTGATTCGACTCGCTGATCAGAGACAGGTGAACCTGGTCATAACCACCGGAGGCACCGGTTTCGCAGAGAGAGACGTTACGCCGGAGGCAACGGAGAGCGTGTGTGATCGAATGACGCCTGGCATCTCGGAAGCGATACGGGCATATTCCATGACAAAGACGCCCCGTGCGATGCTTTCGCGAGCAGCATCCGGAATCAGAGGCAAAACCTTGATTATCAATTTACCGGGCAGTCCAAAGGCGGTCCAGGAAAGCCTTGAATACGTTTTGCCATCCCTGCAGCACGGATTGGAGATCCTAAATGGAAGAACGGCAGACTGCGCCAGGAAATGATGATTAGTCACAAAGGTCATAAAAAATTCTTTAGTCTAAAACAGAAAGGAAGATTTTTATGAAGAAGAGATTATTAGCAATCATCATGTCACTTGCTATGGTATTTGTCTTTGCAGGATGCGGAGGCTCAGAGGATACCAGCGCCAAGAAAACGGAGGTTCTCGTATTTGCTGCAGCAAGCATGCAGTCATCCCTTGAAGAGCTTGAAGCAAGCTTTGAAGAGGCAAACCCTGACGTTGACATCATTCTCAACTGCGACAGCTCAGGAACCTTGATGGAACAGATCGAGGAAGGTGCTCCATGCGATATATTCTTCAGCGCAGCGCAGAAGAATATGGACCAGCTTGAGGAAGATGGACTCGTCGTAGAAGGAACCCGCAGCAACGTTCTGAACAATCAGCTCGTTGTCGTTACTCAGCCTGACAGCGACACGGCTGTCACGGGGCTTGAAAACCTTAAGGATGCAAAAAGCATTGCGCTCGCTGATGGAAGCGTTCCTGTCGGCAAATACACAAGACAGGCACTGATCAATCTGGGAATCCTGGAGGAAGTGGAAGACCCTTCAACGATCACCACTCAGGAAGTATCGGATGCACTCGGCGGCGTTGAAATCAACGAAGGCGCTAACGTCAGCAAAGTCCTGACCGATGTCATCGAGGGATCAAGTGAAGTCGGTACCGTTTATCTTTCGGACACTTACGGTCAGGAAGATTCAGTAAAAATAATTGAAACAGTTTCATATGATGTTACAGGCAACATCATCTATCCGATCGCTCAGATAGTAAATCAGGATGCTGACGATTCGGAAACGGAAGCAGCTGCAGAAGTTCTGGAGTACTTCACGAATGATGATGCAAAGGCTCTGTACGACAAGCACCTGTTCGATACGAACGTAGAATAATTGCTGTAAGGCATAGTGTATTGCGGAAAGGGTAACAGGTTGGCTGTTACCCTTTTTGCTTATAGATCACAGGATTGATTATCATGATGGTTTTTTTGCAAAGTCTCGACTGGAGCCCATTGATCATATCGCTTAAGACGGGAGTCGTGGCGACGATTATCTCTTTTTTTCTAGGGCTCTTTGCGGCGAGAAAGGTAGTCAAATTGAATATCCGATGGAAGGCAGTCGTCGACGGCATCCTGACTCTTCCTATGGTACTGCCTCCGACAGTGGCAGGTTTTATATTGCTTCTAATCTTTTCAAGACGAAGACCGGTTGGCATTTTCCTCGATTCTCAGTTTGACATACAGGTCGTTCACACATGGCTGGGATGTATTCTTGCAGCAACAGTTATAGCATTCCCTTTGATGTACAGAAATGCCCGGGCAGCTTTTGAGCAGATTGACGCCAATCTGGTGTATGCGGGGCGCACTTTGGGAATGAAGGAAAGCAATATTTTCTGGCGGATCGTTGTGCCCACCGCCGGGCCCGGTATTGCATCGGGGACGATTCTAACATTTGCAAGAGCCATGGGTGAATACGGGGCGACATCCATGCTGGCAGGAAACATTCCTGGCAAGACCGGAACGATTTCTCAGAGAATAGCCATGGTAATACAGGATGGGGATTATGCGACGGCAGGATTTTGGGTGATCGTCGTACTGCTTATCACTTTCCTGATCATATTTGTCGTGAATCTGGTGACAGGGCGCAGAATGAAGAACGTTAAACGGTGGTAACACGGAACATGGGAATAGCGGTAGACATACGAAAAAAACTCGGGGATTTCAACCTCGACATAAGGTTTTCATCTGATGCCAAACGCATAGGTATCCTGGGACCTTCCGGATGCGGAAAGAGTATGACACTGAAGTGTATAGCAGGAATCGAGCAGCCAGATGAAGGAAGTATTTCCATAAGCACTCTGAATGAGGATGGTTCATCTGGACGTAAACTGTATGACAGTGACGGCAGGGTCAATCTCAAACCGCAGAAGCGAAATGTTGGATACATGTTCCAGAATTACGCACTGTTTCCTACCATGAATGTCGTTCAGAATATAGCGGCCGGACTTAAGATCTCCGGAGAAGAAAAAGATGCGAGAGTCAAAGAGATGATAGAGAGATTTCATCTTCAAGGATTAGAAAAGCATCTGCCGGGAGAATTGTCAGGAGGGCAGCAGCAGAGGGTGGCGCTTGCGAGGATCATGGCATACAAGCCTGATATCATCATGCTTGATGAGCCTTTCTCGGCGTTGGATCAACACTTAAAAGAGAGGCTGCAGCACGAGATGATCGCCATGCTGGAAGACTATCACGGACAGGTAATCATGGTCTCACACAGCAGAGATGAGATATACAGGTTCAGCGAAGAATTACTCGTCATGGAAAATGGATCACTTCTTGCCCGCGGGGAAACACAACAGATATTTGAGGACCCGCGCACGAGAAAAGTTGCTTCCATGACGGGCTGCAAGAATTTTTCAAAGGCTGAGCGCATCGATAATCATACTCTGCGGCTGACTGACTGGGGAATAGTTCTCCAGCTCAAACGGCAGGTGCCGGAAGGCGTCAATTGTATTGGATACAGAGCGCATTTCTTCGAACCGGTCTGGGGGCAGCGAAAAGAAAACTGCATTTCATTCAGACTGTCAGGAATGGACGACTTGCCTTTTGAACGAAGGTACTATCTGAAGCCGGAAGAGTGCGGACGTCAGGATGCAGATCTTATATGCTGGTTCGTACAGGACAACGAGCGCAAGGAATTGGACGCGAAACCGCAGCCTGACTATCTGAAGTTAAGAGAAGAAGCAGTTATGCTTTTGCATGAGTAATAACAAAAACAGGAGAATTAAAATGGACTTTACACATTTTGATGAAAAAGGGAATGCAAGAATGGTTGACGTTTCCGAGAAAGAAATAACCCATCGCGTGGCGATAGCGGAGGGGACCATCGTTGTCAGCCGTGATGTTATGGATGCGGTAAAAGGACACGAAGTTAAGAAAGGTGATGTGCTGACAGTGGCTCAGGTTGCAGGAATCATGGGGACGAAGAAGACTTCGGAGCTGATTCCAATGTGCCATCCGTTGTCTCTGAACAATGCGGCGGTGACTTTTGAAGTTGATGATGCGGCATGTGAGATAAAGGCTATATGCCGTGCAGTTACAGACGGAAAGACCGGGGTTGAGATGGAAGCGCTGACCGGCGTTTCAACGGCATTGTTAACGATTTATGATATGTGTAAGTCCATCGATAAACGAATGGTCATCAAAGAGATCCACCTGGTCGAAAAGATAGGCGGTAAGAGCGGGCACTTTACTTATTAAGAATATTTGATAGAGGTCAGCGTGATGAAACATCTTGAAAGCATAATAAGCAGCGGACTATTGGGAAACCTCAAAAAAACCCAGTATATAGACGCCTTTGAACAGATGGAGATTTCAGGCAAGAACTACTCAAAGGGCGAGACGGTTTTCTATGAGGGAGATATAATCAACAGGATCTGCATAATAGAAAAAGGCAGCGTCTGCAGCGAGAAGACATACCTTGAGGGAGAGGTACATATACTTGACGTGTATGAGGAAGACTCGATATTTGCTCTGGAAGTTGCGCTGTCAAAGACTAAGCGATCTGCTGCCGATTACATTTGCAATGAGGACTCAGTCATTGTCTTTGTTTCGTTGAGCTCGATAGATAAGTCTGCATATGCGGAAGAAATACGTTCTGCGCTGACGTACAAACTGTCAGACAGCAACATTAGAATGGCTCATAAGATCGAGATTTTGGCAGAGCGGGGCCTTCGCGACAGGATATTGGTGTATCTGGATATACTCAGCCGCAAGTCCGGATCGAACACGGTGACCGTCCGCATGAACAGAGAGCAGCTGGCACAGTTTCTGTGCGTGAACAGGAGCGCCCTTTCCAATGAACTGAACCAAATGAAAAGGGAAGGCGTCATAGATTTTAAGAAAGACAGATTCACAATACTGTAAACGCTTATATATCGGTATACTTATTGTTAATACACGGCAGGATATGTTATAATTATCCTGCCGTTTTATGTACAAAAATTGGAGGGTTTTATTGTGGATAACAGAATCATCATCATCAGAAATGAAGTAAAAAAAGCAATCATAGGAAAAGACGACATCATCGACAGAGCGCTGACTGCTATTCTGGCAGGCGGTCACATTCTCATCGATGACATTCCTGGTGTCGGCAAGACAACCATGGCGCTGGCCTTCAGCAAGGCCATGGGTCTCAAGTTCAAGCGTGTGCAGTTCACACCGGATGTTTTGCCGTCAGACATTACAGGCTTCACCATGTACAACAAAGATACGGGTAAGTTCTCCTATGTACAGGGAGCTGCGGCATGCAATTTCCTCCTTGCTGATGAAATAAACAGAACGTCCAGTAAGACACAGTCCGCGCTTTTGCAGATCATGCAGGAAGGCAAGGTTTCTGTGGACGGTCACACATATAAACTGCCGGAGCCGTTTATCGTTATGGCGACGCAAAATCCGATCGGTGCGGTCGGAACGCAGATGCTTCCTGAAGCACAGCTGGATAGATTCATGATCCAGATCTCCATGGGATATCCGGACGCCGAAGCGCAGCTGCAGATCCTCAAGGACAGGAGTACTGCTGACCCGCTCGATCAGGTGAGACCTGTCATTACGGCCCAGGACATCGAGCAGATGAAGCAGCAGGCTAAAGTCACATATGTGGACGACAAGATCTACATGTACATTACTGATCTTGCCGAGGCGACCAGAAAGCATGATCTCGTCAAACTTGGACTGAGTCCTCGTGGAGCCATCGCTCTTGCGAACATGTCCAAGGCTGATGCCTTTGCAAAAGGCATGAACTTCGTAACTCCTGAAAACGTGCAGGCGGTCTTCAGGGACGTCTGCTCACATAGAATCATACTGCAGCCAAAGGCGCAGTTGACAGAGACAACATCAGAAAAAGTGCTGGCAGAAATATTGGAAACTGTTAAAGCACCGAAATAATTGGGACAATGAGATTATTTAATATCCGTAGTATTATTTTTATCATATTGCTGATTCTCTCTCTTGCTTTGTATTTCTTTACGGAGGCCAGATATGCGGCGCTGCTGATTGTTCTGCTCCTCCTCATTTTGATAGGGGCGCTCGTTATTGCTAACGTGACAGGTAAGCAGCTGCGCGTATCTCTCGTTACACCGCCGCAGGGTATGCGGGGGCGGCCGGCCAACGTTTCGATCAAAGTCAGCAACAAATCAAAGCTTCCTGTGTTCCTTTGCAGGATCAAAGCCACTTGTGAGAATTTGCTTACTGATGAACGCGATGAATTCGATCAGTTCCTTTCAATCGGGAGGAAGAAAGATGCGGTCGCGGGTTTTTTGATGAAAGAAGATCGTTGCGGATGTATTCACATCCATTTGGAAGACGTTCGCGTCAGTGACCCTCTGGGGCTTTTGAACGTCAAGCCGGGCTCTCTGGAAATCGCAGAGGGCGGCAATGGACGGATCTATTTTCTTCCAAAGGCTACACAGTCACAGATTCCACCGGAGAACCTCTCCAGCTACGACATGGAAAGCTATCAGTATTCAAGGCTGAAGAGCGGCAACGATCCATCGGAGATTTTTGATATCCGCGAATATCAAACCAATGACAACATCAAGGCGATCCACTGGAAACTGACAAGTAAGATGGATGAATTGATGATCAAGGAATTCGGTCTGCCGATTGAAAACAAGGTCATGATCATCGTCGATAAATCCATTGCGGGAAAAGAAAGAAAAGAAGAACGTGTTGAGCAGGCTACGGATTTTGTTTCATCCCTCAGCTTCACACTTATGCAGAATACAGTCAACCACACGATCGGTTGGTACAACTATCGGAACAAAGAGTTTCAGACATTTAGAGTGGAGGACGAAAGTTCCTTCTGGGATGCTGTCAGGGAACTGATTTCATCTCCTTACAGGGAAGATGCTGAATCGGCAATCTCCCGGTTTATTGAGTCAGACAGCAATAGGGAGTTCTCCAGTTACATATACGTTTCAGAAGACGACAGAGATATGGAAAGGCTCATGAATTATGGAGCGGTTAGCCAATACAAGCCAACAGAATTCAAATAAATTCGATCTTGATAAGATCATCATGTACGCCAAGGATGCAGCCATCGGCATCGTCATGGGGATTGGCTCTTTTATGGTGCTCTTAACGACCTTTGGGCTTGGCTGGTCCCGCCATTCATGGATGGACGGCTCTTTCACGGACGGCATGGTCTATACGTGGAACAAAGTCGCAAAGCACCTTGCGGCAGTGGACGGCGTGTTCCCGAAGCAGCTGGTATGTTATGACGAGGAAAACGGACTCTTCCTCACAATTGTGCTTTTGTTCCTGATCGCTTTGGGCGTTTTGATCTCTCTGGGCAGGAACAAGTGGTTCGTAATCTTTTATGCACTGCTCGTAGGACTTCCTTCCGTGATTTGGGGAATGCACCCGTCAGTGCTGGCAGTTACGATTCTTGCCGGCGGCATCATGCTGTTCTTCATCAATTCGAGTGTGCGGGAGATCTCCCAGAACTATCGCGGATTGATCTATGTTATATTGCTGTCAGCTGCAGCCTTTGTCATTCTGTGCGTGCCGGCGGTTTCCAAGATAGCCGACAGACCGCAGGCGATCGACAACTATAGAGAGAGCGTCCAGCAGAAGGCGGCGGTCTCATACTATGGTGAGAATCCGCTGCACAACGGAGACCTGCGTGCGGTCAAGAGAGGCAGTGAAAAGGGAACGGCACTTGAGGTCACCATGGATTCACCGGATTCCCTGTATCTGAGAGGATTCGTAGGAGACGTTCTCGGTAAGGATGGATGGCAAACGCTTTCCGGTGCAACTTACTACAAGAACAAAGACCTGTTCTACTGGCTGAAACAGGACGGCTTCAACGGGCTGGGGCAGATCAGTCAGGCTGCCGAACTGGCTGAAAAAGGCGGTAAGAAGAAACTGAATGCGGACTACCTTGAATTTGAGAACGCGATCTCAGTCAAGAATGTTGGCGCCGACAAAAGATATGCATATATACCGTATGAGATATCCATCGATGGAGTTCCCGGTACAAAGAACTGGGGCGACAACTTTCTGACAGGAGGAAAGCTCCACAAAATAAAAGAGTATTCTTTCACTGCTTCGAAGAACAAAGTCTCAGACTGGACGAATATTGCGTCCAAGTACTTTACGAATAAGGTAACGGTACCGGAGCAGGAACAGTATGAGATAGACGAGAGTAACTACAACGAGTATATTTACAAGAAATATACATACCTTTCGGATGATGACAGAGAGATCCTCGACATTGCTATGAACGAGCAGAAGGGGGATCAGAAGAGGGGTCACGTTGAGTACAACACGGCAATCAGGCAGATCAAGTCTTTGATCAGCGGATCGTTTACATATGAGAAAAAACTAACGGGTTACAAGAAAAACAAATCCGTTATGCAGAATATCTTTTCAAAGCAGAGCGGTTATGATGCCCATTACGCAACGGCGGCCGTTATGCTGTTCAGGTACTACGGCATTCCGGCCAGATATGTCGAAGGATATTTGATCACACAAAATGACATACCGCCCGGATCTGTAGGACAGACGACCATCGATATTCCGAGATCCAATGCACACGCGTGGGCGGAAATCTATATCGACGGTATCGGTTTCGTACCTGTGGAAGTATGTCCGAACTATTTCGGCATGATGAAAGAGGCAGACTATAGTGTCGGCATCACGTCAAAGAACAAAAAGGCGCAGATAGACAAGTCACAGGAGAACAACACCGATCCAAACGTGGAAGTATCCAGCGGCAAAACCAACGCCGGCGGGAAAAAGATCCCGAAAAAATTATTGATCGTGCTCGGCATTATTGCCGGCCTGCTCGTTCTGACAGCCCTTGTCCTTCTAATCTTGAAGCTTCTCAGAAGGATCAAGGCGAATATGGACAGGAGAAAGCTGTTCAGGAAGGGCGAGCCGAGAGCGGCGGTCAGAGCAATTTTTGGCAGGATGGATGAAATAGGAGTGAGACCCGGCAAGAAAGCCACAGAGATAGGAAACAGGGCTTCCTACAGCGAGTTCAGGGTCTACGATGAAGACCGCGAGTATATGTTGAAGGAGTATAAGGATTTAAGGAAACAAAAGGGGAAGAAGTAGATGAAGAAGTTTGGAAAGATCTTAAAAAAGAATCTGATTGCAATGATTGCCATCGCGGTCATAGTCGCCGGCGCGGGTACGGTTTATGGCGGCCTGAAAGCGCAGGAAGAGGACTTCGGGATGAATCCGGCATCTTCAGAAAACCCGAACAAGACCCAGGTCCTTTTGGAGGGGCAGGGCTATTCTCTGACAAAAGAGCAGAAAGACAAGTACGATCTCCCGCAGAAAATTGAACAAAAGAAACCGGAGGAGATGAGACCGTATACACCTTTTGTGAATCGCCCTGGATATCCAAATTATAACAGACCGCGTCCGCCGATCTTCAGACCGGGACAGAACATCAACAGCAATCCAACCATCAGTACGAATCTGAGGGATGGGACAATGACTGCAGGCACGACATTATCATTCTGGGTGGAAGGCAGGTCCTGTACCAAATCGGCTATCAGTTCGACGTACTACACGGTAAAGCTGGGAGGCACCACTCTCAACAAGGACGCATCCAGCAGTTTCACACATGCCGTGTATACGACTGACAAGATCAAAGCCGGCAAAAACACTATCGCGATCACGGTCACCGACCCGCTACGTAAGAAGTCGACGACCAAAACAATTACGGTTACGGGCACAAAGAAAAAGACTGTCAAATATACAGTTACCGCAAGCATCAGCGCGCCTGAAATATATTACGGTGAAAATGAAGAAAAAGGATTTGACATCAAGGTCTCCTTCAAACTAAAGAAAGGAGCCAGCAGCAGTAAGATCATCAACGCGATCAACGAACAACTGGAAGCACAAGGATTTATTGCTGAGTGGGACGGCACTTCACTTGTGAATCTGATACTGCCGGAGGATGCATATATCATTGCTGAGCCGACAGAAGAACCAACGGATGAGGAAGGAACAACAGAGCCGCAAGAAGAACCGATCGTCTCTGACGCTCTGAATGCAGATGCTTTTGACGGTGCATTCAGATGGTCAACAAGCACCATCCCGTCCAAACTCACAAAAAAACTCACGATCACGTGCGTTTACGAATAAGCCATTTATGGTATAATTATTCCGTCTATTTTGTTATAGACAACAATCGTTAATGAAAGGAGACTCAGAATATGGGAGAACAGAGAAAATTCAAACGAGTACTGGTCGCAAACCGTGGAGAAATAGCGATCAGAATATTCCGAGCCTGCAAAGAACTGGGGATCAGAAGCGTAGCAATCTACTCAGAAGAAGATAAAAATACATTATTCAGGACCAAGGCTGACCAGTCTTATCAGATCGGCAAAGGCAAGGCGCCGGTAGACGCCTATCTCGCTATAGATGAAATCATAGAACTGGCCAAGGCAAAGGGCATCGACGCCATCCATCCGGGTTACGGATTTCTGGCTGAAAATACCGAATTTGCCAGGGCATGCGAAGAGTCCGGAATCGTTTTCATCGGTCCGGATTATAACATGATGGAGCAGCTGGGCGACAAGGTCCAGTCCAAAATCATCGCAAAGTCCGTTGGCGTGCAGACGATTCCGGGAATCGCCGAGACGATCCCTGATGTCGAGACCGCTTTGAAGTTCGCTGAGGAATGCGGCTATCCTGTCATGCTCAAGGCAGCGGCAGGCGGCGGCGGCAGAGGCATGAGAATCGTCAGAAACAAGGAAGAACTGCCTGCACAGTTCAACAGCGCCAAGAGCGAGGCGGCTAAAGCTTTTGGAATAGACGACATATTCATCGAGAAATATATCGAGCGCCCGAAACACATCGAGGTGCAGGTGCTCGGCGACAATTACGGCAACGTCATCCATCTGGGAGAGCGTGACTGCTCCATCCAGAGGAGACACCAGAAGGTCGTGGAATTCACACCGGCTCTGTCCATCAGCCCGGAACTCAGAGAGGCGCTTTGTGCCGATGCCATCAAAATCGCAAAGGCCGTAGACTACAGGAGCGCCGGCACCGTCGAGTTCCTCATTGACGGCGAGGGCAATCACTACTTCATAGAAATGAACCCGCGTATCCAGGTGGAACACACAGTTACCGAAATGACGACGGGTATTGATATCGTGCAGTCGCAGATCCTCATTGCAGAAGGGTACAGACTCGATTCTGACGAAGTGGGAATCAAGAGCCAGGATGAGATCCAGCCGAGAGGCTATTCCATCCAGTGCAGACTGACCACAGAGGATCCGATGAACGGATTCGCACCGGATACCGGAGTCATCACCAGATACATCAGCCCGGGCGGTTATGGCATCAGGCTGGACGCAGGAAACGCGCAGGCCGGTGCGGAAATCACGCCGTATTACGACAGTCTGCTCGTTAAGGTCACCGCATGGTCGAGGACCTGGGAAGACGCGGCAAACAAGGCGATGAGAGCGCTTAAGGAGCTGAAGATCCAGGGCGTCAAGTCCAACAGAACATTTCTGCTCAACGTGCTCAATCACCCGCAGTTCAGAGCGGGCACATGCGACACGGGATTTATTGCAGACAATCCGGATCTGCTTCACTCAAAGCCGAGAACCAATTCAGAGTCTCAGGTGCTCAATTATCTGGGCAATCTGTACGTCAACGGCAACAGAGGCATCAAGCCGCAGTTCGATAAGCCGGTATTCCCGAAGATCAAACCGAGCGAGATCGCAAAGCTCAAAGGCACGAAGCAGCTGCTCGATGAGAAGGGACCGGAAGGTGTCGTTGACTGGATCAAAGACCAGAAGAAGCTGCTGATTACGGATACTTCCATGCGAGACGCACAGCAGTCTCTCATGGCAACCAGAGTCCGTACTGTTGATATGGATAGAATCGCTCCGGCAGTCGCACTCTACGGGAAAGACCTCTTCTCCCTGGAGATGTGGGGAGGAGCAACCTTCGATACGGCTTACAGATTCCTGGGCGAATCGCCGTGGGAGAGACTGGAGACTTTGCGTGAGAAGATTCCAAACATCATGTTCCAGATGCTCATCCGAGGCGCCAACGCCGTAGGATACAAAAACTATCCGGACAACGTTATCAGGCGTTTCGTCAAGGAAAGCGCAAAAGCCGGCATCGATATCTTCAGGATATTCGACTCACTGAACTGGGTTCAGGGCATGGAAGTTGCGCTGGATGAGACGCTCAATCAGGGCAAGATCGCCGAAGCGTGCATCTGCTATACCGGAGACATCCTCGACGAGTCCAGAGAGAAATACAACCTCAAGTACTACGTCAACATGGCGAAAGAACTTGAGAAGAGAGGAACCCATATTCTCGGCATCAAGGATATGTCGGGTCTGATCAAGCCGGATGCAGCGAAAAAGCTGATCAGCGCACTGAAGGATGAGATCGGCATTCCGATCCACCTGCATACCCATGACACTTCGGGCAATGGAGTCGCAACACTCATGATGGCTGCAGGCGCAGGCGTTGATATCATCGACTCAGCGTTCAACAGCATGTCCGGACTTACGTCACAGCCGGCACTTAACTCCATCGCAGCGGCGCTGGATGGAACTGAACGTGCAACAGGACTGGATATCGACGGTATCCAGGAGATCTCAGACTACTGGGCAGCTGTCAGACCGGTCTACAAAAACTTCGAGTCCGACATGGTCACAGGTTCCGCAGAAATCTACAAGTATGAAATGCCTGGAGGACAGTATTCCAACCTGAAATCTCAGGTAGAGTCCTTCGGACTGGGACATAAATTCAAAGAAGTCAAGGAAATGTACAAGACTGTCAACGAGATGCTCGGAGACATCGTCAAGGTTACGCCTTCCTCAAAGGCGGTCGGCGACATGGCCATCTTTATGGTTCAGAACGACCTGACGCCGGAGAATATCTACGAGAAGGCGGCGAACATGGACTTTCCTGACTCCATCGTATCTTTCTTCGAAGGCATGATGGGACAGCCGGTCGGCGGATTCCCGGAAAAGCTGCAGAAGCTGGTGCTCCACGGCAGAGACCCGATCACCTGCAGACCTGGCGAGCTTTTGCCTGACGAGGACTTCGACGCCATCAAGGAGATGCTGCGCGAGAAGTACGAACTCGACGGAACGGAGCAGGAGGCGCTGTCATACGCCCTCTATCCGAAGGTATATGAGGACTTCCTCGTTTCCCAGAAGAAACAGGGCAAGTTCAGATACATGGGTTCGGATATCTTCTTCCATGGCCTTTCCGAAGGCGAGACCTGCGAGGTCATGGTCAGAGACGGCCGCGAACTGGTCATCAGACTGTCCAACGTGCGCGATGCTGATGAAGAGGGCTTCAGAACCGTCATCTTCGAAGTCAACGGCAACAGAACGGCAGTGAAGATCAAGGATGAAGCGGCGACCATCGCATCGACCGGTACGCAGATCGTCTACGCGGATGCCGATGACCCTACGGAAATCGGCGCGAACATCCCTGGCAACATTGTCAAGGTCCTCATCAACGAAGGAGACGAGGTTGAGGAGAAGCAGCCGATCGCCGTTATCGAAGCGATGAAGATGGAAACGAACATTCTGGCGACCCAGAAGGGCGTTGTCGATAAGATTTATATCAGCGAAGGGCAGCAGGTCAAGGCCGGCGAGCTGATTGCGAAACTCAAGTAAGGAGGCTGAATATGGAAAATGGCATTTTGATGAAATTTATCACGTTCTGGGCATTCATGATAGGTGTGGCTGTCTTCGGAAGGATATTCGGTTTCCTCGACGATACGAGACATTCGGTCATCATTCTCGTGGCCGCAGCGCTGATCTTTGTCGTATGGGAACTTGGCCGTTCCAAAGCCAGACAGCGCAGAGAAGAGCAGGAATACGAGGAACAGCAAAGATCCATCTCCAAAGGCTCAGGCAAGAGAAACAAAAGATAAAACGACAAAATAGAAACTGTCGCATCAGAGCAAAGTCTGGTGTGACAGTTTTTCTTTTGCGTGAAATGAGTATATTGTTGTTTCGCCTGCACGGTTTTGTAGCGATGGGGACTTCGACAAACCGGGATTTGGCGAGGCCACAGGCTGGGGGGCTGGCATGCTTGCCAAATTGAGATCTGCCAAGACAATTGAACGCGGAAGCAAAACCCGACAAATTTGGTAAAACAAAGACCGTAAATGTCGGGTTTAGACGAGACT
>JAFRVY010000081.1 GCA_017438285.1 Bacillota bacterium | reverse complement strand
TGAGAAAAAAGCATAAAAAAAAGAATTATATCCTCAGATTTGCCATTGTCCTTGGCGTCTGTCTTGTTATCGCAGGTGTGACCCATCTGCCGTACTTCAATGTTGAGGGAATCGCAGTGCTTGGGAACCAGGAAATCACAGACGAGGAGGTCATCAAACTCTCCGGAATCGAAACCGGTAAGAGTATCTTTGACGTGCATCCGCTTATCGTAAAACATAAAGTCAAGGAAAATCTGTATATCGATACTGTCAAAGTTCATCGGAAACTGCCGAAGAATGTAGAGATAACCATTTCCGAGAAAACGGCAGTTGCACAGATCAAACAGGATGACAAGTATATCGTGATCGATGTCGACGGCACTGTGATCGAATCCACATCAGAAAAGAGAAAGGCAACGACGATCGGAAACATTACAGTCAAATCCGCCAAAAGAACAGAGCCGGTTCAGGTCAAGGAAAAGGAAACTTTAGAGAAGTCATTGCAGCTGATTACGACAGCTGACGAAAATGATCTGTTTTTCAAGACTGTTTACATAAATAAAGGGAAAGTAAACGCCTATATTTTCGATTCACTCATGGTCAAGGGAAAATATAGAAATCTGATCAACTGTATCGAGTCAGGAACGTTGAAATCAGTGGTTTACGACCTATATCAGAAAGATAAGGAAAAAGGAACCATAATAGTAAGTAAGAACAATTATTGTTTCTTTACGCCTAAAAAATGGTGTGCTATACTATATTTAGTATTTTTACACATGAAATAAACTAGAATCAAATGGGAGGTAATTCTGAATGCTACAGTTTGAAGTGACCGAGAATGCATTACAGGAAATAAAGGTCATCGGAGTAGGCGGTGGCGGTTGCAATGCAATCAACAGAATGATTGAAGGCGGCATGCAAGGGGTAACTTTTGTCGCTGTTAATACCGATAAACAGGCATTGTCAAAGAACAGAGCTGAAACAAAAGTGCAGATCGGTGAAAAACTCACAAAGGGTCTCGGTGCAGGCGGAAATCCGGAAATCGGACAGAAATCCGCCGAAGAAAACCTGGAAGACCTGGAGAAATTCATAGCCGGTTCCGACATGGTATTCGTTACTTGCGGAATGGGCGGCGGTACCGGAACAGGCGCCGCTCCTATCATCGCCAAGATCGCCAAGGATATGGGTATCCTGACGGTAGGCGTTGTCACCAAGCCTTTTAGATTCGAAGGCAAGAAGAGAGGCGAACACGCAGAGTTGGGAATCAAGTTCCTGAAAAAGTACGTCGACTCACTGGTCGTTGTTCCGAACGACAAGCTGCTGGAGGCTACGACGGAACAGACTTCACTGCTCGAAGCCTTCTCAATGGCTGATGAAGTCCTCAAGCAGGGCGTACAGTCCATTTCAGATATCATCGTTGACGATGCACTCATCAATCTTGACTTCGCAGACGTTACGACGATCATGAAGGACAGAGGAATCGTTCACATGGGCGTTGGACATGGCAAGGGCGAGACCAAGATCGAGGACGCGGTCAGAAGCGCTATCGACAGCCCGCTGCTTGAGACTAAGATCTCAGGTGCAAAGGCCGTCCTGATCAACATCACAGGCGGAAGAGATCTGACTATGTACGATGTTGACAAGGTAGCGACCCAGATCGATGAAGAGGCTGACAGCAACGCAATCATCATCCTCGGAACAGCAATCAAGGAAGATATGGCGGATGAACTGGCAGTTACAGTAATCGCTGCAGGTTTCGAAGGCCCGAGAGACCTCGGTTCACCGGTAGTTCCAAAGACTGAAGATGAAGAGACTCAGGTGGAGACCGGCGTGGATGAAGCAGGACTGTCAAATGATTACAGCGGAACATTAGGTATAGAGATCCCAAGATTCTTAAGATAAAAACTTGCAAGTTTCAATAGCCGGTGCTCTGCCGGCTATTCGTTTTTGTAGCAGAAATGAAGCAGATTACGTCGAAAGAAAACGCCATATACAGGGATGCTCTGAAACTGACCCGCAAGAAATACAGAGACGCAAGCGGCCTCTTTCTTCTGGAAGGCATCAAGCCGCTCAGAGATGCGGCGGATATGGGCATCAGACCGGACCGCGTTTTCATTGATGAAGCAAAGGCCGATGTGCTCACCGGACAGGAAAACTGGCTTGCGAAGTCGGGGTTCGATACCTGCGGTCTTACCGGAGACCTTTTTGGAAGACTTTCCGATACGGAACACTCGCAAGGCGTCGTATCCATTGTGGCGAAGCCGGAATACGGACCGGATGAGCTCAAAGAGAAGATCGCGACCGGCAACATCTGTGTTCTGGACAGACTTCAGAACCCGGGAAACATCGGCACGATCATAAGGACAGCGGAGGCTGCCGGCTACGGAGGGATCGCCGTGATCAAAGGTACGGCGGATATCTACTCGCCGAAAGTCGTAAGAGCGGCAGCCGGATCTCTGCTGAGGATGCCGGCAGTTCATTTTGAAACAGCGGGATCGGCAGCAGAACTTTTGCGTGGTCTGGGAAAGAAGATCACGGTCACGTGCCTCGAGGATGCGACAGACTATCTGGACGCAGACCTCTCCCAGGACATCGCACTTGTCATCGGCAACGAAGGGCAGGGCGTCAGCCGTGAATTTATGGACCTTGCGGATTTGAAGGTAAAGATACCTATGAAAGGACAGATAGAATCACTTAATGCAGCAGTTGCGGCCGGCATACTAATGTATCAGGCAGGCAGGAGGTAAAAATAGATGCAGTCGCGATTAAACAAAATCAGAGAAGAAGCCAAGGCGCAGATCGAATCCGCACGCACACAGACGGAAATCGAAGAAATCAGAGTCAGGCTTTTGGGCAAAAAAGGCGTGCTGACGCAGATCCTGAGAGGCATGGGTCAGCTTTCGCCGGAAGAACGTAAAGAGACCGGGCAGATGACCAACAAGGTCAGAAGCGAGATCGAAAACATGCTGGGCGAAAAGTTCGAGGCAGCCAAGAGAGCCGCCAAGGAAGCTCAGTTCAAAATAGAAAAGGTCGATGTCACCGAGCCGGGCAAGGGTAGAAGCCTGGGCGTCAAGCACCCGCTGACCATCACCATGGAAGAAATCTCCAAGGTGTTCATGAATATGGGATTTTCCATCGTCGAGGGACCGGAGGTCGAGACCGTGTTCAACAACTTCGATGCGTTGAATGCAGGACCGAACCACCCGGCGAGAGATATGACGGATACCTTCTATATCACGGAGGATGTGCTGCTCAGAACGCAGACATCGCCGGTACAGGTCAGAACCCTCATGAAGCAGAAACCGCCGATCAAGGTCATTTCACCGGGCAGATGCTTCAGATGCGATACGCCGGATGCGACCCACTCGCCGATGTTCCACCAGATCGAAGGACTGGTCGTCGACGAAGGAATCACCATGGCAGATCTGAAGGGCACGCTGGACAGCTTCGCAAAGCAGCTCTTCGGACCTGAAACGAAGACGAAGTTCAGACCGCATCACTTCCCGTTCACAGAGCCGAGTGCCGAAGTTGACGTTTCGTGCTTCAAGTGCGGCGGCAAAGGCTGCAGGGTATGTAAAGGCAGCGGATGGATCGAGATCCTGGGCTGCGGCATGGTGCACCCGAACGTTCTGAAGGTCGGAGGACTGGACACGGAGAAGTACACGGGTTTTGCGTTTGGACTTGGCGTTGAGCGAGTTGCCATGCTCAAGTACGGAGTAGACGATATCAGATTGTTCTACGAAAACGACATGCGTTTCATAGAACAGTTCAAATAATCTAGTTTGGATGGGAGTTACAGATGTTAGTACCAGTTGAATGGATAAATGATTATATAGATCTTAAGGATGTTTTGACAGAGGAATTCTGCGAAAAGATGATCATGTCGGGATCTAATCTCGAAACTTGCGAATACTTCTGCCAGGACCTGGAGAAGGTCGTTGTCGGCAGGATAGAAGTCATCGAAAAGCACCCGGATGCAGACAAGCTGGTCGTATGCCGCATCAACGTTGGAGATGCGGAAGCGGCAGGCAAAGGCGAGGACGGGCTTGTTCAGATCGTAACCGGCGCGCCGAACGTATTTGAAGGCGCATACGTACCGGTGGCCCTCCACAAGAGCCACATCCCGGGACCGCTTCACGGACAGCCGAAACAGGAAGGCGGCGTGAAGATCACCAAGGGTAAGCTGAGAGGCGTTGAGTCCTTCGGTATGCTCTGCAGCTGCGGTGAACTCGGATTTGACGACAAGGTCGTTCCAATTGCCCACAGAGACGGCATTTGGATCCTGGATCCTGAAGTATATGAGGGAATCGAAGAAAAGGTTGGACAGGACTTTGCAGATGCACTGGAACTGAAGCAGGCTGTCGTAGACTTCGAGATCACACCGAACAGACCGGATTGTCTGGCAATGGTTGGAATGGCAAGAGAAGCAGCTGCAACCTTTGGCAGATCCTTCTCATATCCTGATATTGCCATCGCAGATGCAGACAGCAGTAAGAAATCATCGGACTACGTTTCTGTAGAAATCAAAAACACGGATGCCTGCAGAAGATACGTTGCCAGGATCGTTACCGACGTACAGGTCAAGCAGTCACCTTGGTGGCTCCAGAAGAGACTCATGTACGCGGGAATGAGACCGATCAACAATATCGTAGATATCACCAACTTCGTCATGCTGGAATATGGACAGCCGATCCACGCATTTGACATCAAGGAAGTCCATGGCAACAAGATCATTGTCGACAATGCAGCGCCGGGCGAGGTCTTCACGACTCTCGACGAGACGGAGAGGAAGATGGATGAGGACATGCTCATGATTAAGGACGCTGAGAGAAGCATCGCGATTGCAGGCGTCATGGGCGGACTGAACTCAGAAATCGAGGATGATACACAGACGATCATCGTAGAATCAGCCAACTTCAACGGTGACAGCATCAGAACGACGGCTAAAAGGCTGGGCCTGAGAACAGAGGCTTCCGCAAGATTCGAGAAGGGCATCGATCCGAACCTGACGGAAGCAGCGGCGGACAGAGTCTGCAGACTCATCGAACTGATCGGCGCTGGCAAGGTCTGTGAAGGCAGTGTGGATGTATATCCGAATCCTGTAAAGGCCAGGGTCATCGATGTTCGTGTCGACAGGATCAACCACGTTCTGGGAATCGATCTTCCGAGAGAAGAGATGGTCAGAATGCTGGAAGGCCTGGAGATCAAGGTCGAAGGTGAAGGCAATATCATGACGGTAACGCCTCCAACAGTCAGACAGGATCTCCTCGAAGAAGAGGATTATATAGAAGAAATCGCCAGAATGTACGGATATGACAAACTGCCTGTTACATTGCCGAGAGGCAACAATGAAGCGGGCATGCCGTACGAAAGACATATCAGAGACATGGCAAGAGAAGCCCTTTGCGGTCTGGGACTGAACGAGATTCAGACATACTCGTTCGTAAGTCCAAGCGGCGTGGATAAGGTCAGAATCGATGAAGACTCCTGGGAAAGAGCCTTTGTTAAGATCATCAACCCGCTGGGAGAGGACACCTCGGTTATGAGGACGATCCTTACGCCGAACATGATGGACGTGCTGGCGAGGAACTATTCGAGAAACATCGAGGCTGCGAGAGCCTTTGAGATTGGAAATACCTTCATGGATAACCCGATCAGTCAGGACCACCTGCCGGATGAGGATTATTCTCTCTGCATCGGCATGTACGGCAAGATAGAAGACTTCTTCACCCTGAAGGGTGTCATCGTGGAACTTCTCAGCGTTCTCGGCATCAGGAAACCGGTATTCGTTGCGGAATCCGAGTACGGCGTATATCACCCGGGAAGATGCGCGAGGATCCTCGTTGAGGCATCGCCTGAAATGAAGGCTGCCGGCGAAGAATACGAGGAACTGGGCATCATGGGCGAGATCCATCCGGACGTAGCGGAAGGATACGGCATGGACGGCGTACGCGTCTACTGCTGTGAGCTCATGTTCGGAGCGATCCTGAGAAAGGCCAATACAGAAATCGTATACTCACCGCTGCCTAAGTTCCCTTCAACATCGAGAGACATCGCGCTCTTAGTCGAGGAGAACATGGAAGTCGGACGTATAAAGAAAGTTATCGAAGAATTCGGAAAGCCGATTCTGGAAAGTGTCGAACTCTTTGACGTTTACAGAGGTCAGCAGGTAGAAGACGGTAAAAAGAGCGTAGCCTTCAATCTGGTCTACAGGGATATGGAAAAGACACTGACAGATGACGAAGTGGCAAAGGTACACCAGGAAGTACTGGATGCCCTCAAGGAGAAACTGCAGGCAGTTTTGAGAGAAATTTAGGAGAGTTAGCATGGAAAACAACAAGGTAAAGGTCAAGATCTACGGTCAGGAATACGTTATTTCCGGAGAAATGTCGAAGGAAGACATCATTCAGGTGGCTGCGCATGTTGACATGAAGATGCGCGAGATCGCTGATGCGGCTGCAGCTGCAGGCGCAACTCCTTCGAATGTGGCGATCCTTGCGGCTGCCAACATCACAGGCGATCAGTTCCAGATGACAAAGGAAATCGAGGAACTGAAGAGACTGAATGCACAGCTCGAAAAGGACGCACAGCACTACGTTCAACTTTGGGACGAGAGCAAAAAGAACTACGCTGACTACAAGGAAGAGACCCAGGCGATGGTGCTCCAGAAAGATGAACTCAACAGACAGCTGAGAGAAAAGGATGCGGAAATCGCACGTCTGAAGGACGCTGCGGAGGCTGCAATGGTACAGATGCAGAGCGGTATGGATGATGTGATCAAGGAAGTCGAGGACAAGTGCCGCGAACTGGAGAACAGCTTCTTCGATCTGCAGATGGAAAACCTCCAGCTGAAGAAGGAATTGGAGAGGACCAAGAGCGAGAACTCCATCGAACAAATGTCTATCGGACAGATATATGACTGACAAGACCTTAAATGTTTTAGAATACAGTAAAATAATCGATATGCTAATGCAGCAGGCAGGCTCTGAAATGACGCGAAAAGTCATCTCAGAGCTGAAGCCTGTTTATGATGTCCGTGAAATACGGGAAAGACAGGAAGAAACCACGGAAGCAGTCAGGCTCATCAATGCGAAGGGCCCGATGCCGGTCGGTGGTTTTTATGATATAGAGGGCATCGTTTCTTTTACCAGAAAGGGCGGCGTTCTCACCATGGCGCAGTTGCTGCGCGTGCTGTACAACCAGAAAACGGCAGACAGGATTTTGACATTTCTCAAGAGTGATGAGATTCCGGAATTGCCGATCATCGACTCCATCGCGGAGGTTCTGGTCGTGCACAAAGACTTGATCAGAGAAATCGACAGATGCATCCTATCAGAGGACGAAATGGCCGACAGCGCCAGCTCGGAACTGAGGAGCATCCGAAAGGCCATCGTGCGCCAGAGCGACGCTCTGAAGGCCAAAATGAACCAGATACTCAATGCCGAGAGAACGGTCCTTCAGGATGCCATCGTTACTATAAGAAACGGGAGATACGTGATCCCGGTCAAACAGGAACACAAAAACAGAGTGCCCGGCATCATCCATGACCAGAGCGGCAGCGGAGCAACGCTTTTCATCGAGCCGCAGGTCATCGTGAACATGAACAATGAACTCAGGCAGCTGGAACTGGACGAAAAGGCCGAAGTGGACAGGATACTGAGTGAACTCTCCGACATGGTATCCGAAGCCTATCACGATCTGGTCAATAACCAGAAACTGCTTCTGCAGCTGGATCTGTTCATGGCAAAGGGTAAGCTGTCCATAGAGATGGGCGCAGAAGGTCCTGAAATCAACGAAGAGGGCGTCTTGAAGCTGCGGCAGGCAAGACACCCGCTCATCGATAAAGACAAAGTCGTACCGGTGGATATTTCCATCGGCGAAGGATATAAGACACTGGTCATCACAGGACCGAATACGGGCGGTAAGACTGTCACGCTCAAGACTGCAGGGCTTTTGTCCCTCATGGCGCAGACGGGGCTCCACATCCCGACAGCGCCCGGAAGCAGAGTGCCGGTCTACAGGCGCGTATTTGCTGATATCGGTGATGAGCAGAGCATAGAGCAGAGTCTCAGCACCTTTTCCTCCCACATGTCCAATATCGTTCAGATCATGCGGGAAGCAGGGGAAGGCTGTCTGGTGCTCCTGGATGAGCTGGGCGCAGGAACGGATCCGACAGAGGGAGCAGCGCTGGCGATATCGATCCTGGAGGATCTGGCCAGAAGCGGAGCATGCTCCATTGCAACCACCCACTATACAGAACTCAAGAAATATGCTATTTCCACAGAAGGTGTGGAGAACGCATCCATGGAATTCGACGTTGACAGCCTGAGTCCAACCTTCCGGCTTGTCATCGGTCTTCCGGGTAAATCCAATGCCTTCGAGATCTCCAAGAAACTGGGACTGGACGGCAGGATCACGGATCGGGCATCGGAACTTCTGGACAGCGGCGATCTGGCCTTTGAGGATGTGGTATCCACGCTGGAGGAAGAAAAGAAGAAAGCGGAAGAGGAGCGAGACGAGGCTGCGCGCATCAACGCCGAGATCAAGCGGCAGAAGGAAGAACTGGACAAACAGGAAAAGAAACTGGCAGAGCGCAGAGAAAAGGAAATCGAACGGGCCCGTGAAGAAGCCCGCGATATCATACGTGAAGCCAGGGAAACGGCCGACGATTTCAAGGAGGAACTCAAGGAAATCGCAAGGCTGGAAAGTCTGGGTGAACGTACGAAACGCTTTGACGAGGGCAGACGCAAGCTCAAGAGCGTAGAAAAGAAGAACCGAAGCACCATCAAGCGCGAAGTGAGTAATGAGCCTGTGGATCCGGAGACTTTGCACATCGGAGACCGGGTAAAGATACTGACTTTAGGCCAAAACGGTGAAATTGTCGAACTGCCGGATGAAAAAGGCGACCTGCAGGTACAGTGCGGGGCTATGAAAATCGGTGTAAACGTAACCGATATTATGTTAATCGACAATCCGGTGAAGAAACCGAAGAAAAAGAGCTCCTATGCAGGCCTGTATAAGAGCAAGACGCAGACCATTTCCACATCGGTGGACGTGCGGGGAAAAAACCTTGACGATGCGCTCATGGATGTGGAAAAATATATTGATGACGCCTTTATGTCAGGCCTGCCGGAGGTCACGATCATCCACGGCAGAGGCGAAGGGATCCTGAGCAAGGGCATCAGAGCCCGCCTTCGCAGCCTGAAACACGTCAAAGACTACAGGCGCGGAGGTTTCAACGAAGGCGGAGACGGCGTTACAGTCGTCAGATTCAAGAAGTAAATGATAAATGTAGAAATATAAGGAGTTATAACAATGCTGAATTACGTAGAAAAGATCGCAGAACTGATTGCACCGCAGGTCGAAGGCGTTGAAATGGACGAGATTCGCTCCATGATCGAGACACCGGCAGACAGCAAGATGGGAGACTATGCATTCCCGTGCTTTAAGCTGGCCAGAGTCCTGAGAAAAGCGCCGCCGATGATCGCAAAGGGCATCGCAGAGGCAATTGCAGACGATCCGATGTTCGAAAAGGTGGAGCAGGTCAATGCGTACGTGAATATGTTCATTTCTAAGGAAGAATTCGCTCATGAGGTCGTTTCTGAAGTCATCGCAGAGGGCGATGCCTATGGAAGCAGTGATCTCGGCGCCGGCAGACCGGTCGTTGTTGAGTATTCTTCGCCGAATATCGCCAAGCCGTTCCATATTGGACACATTAGAAGCACGGTAATCGGCGCATCCATTGCCAAAATCTATGATTTCCTCGGATTCAAGGTCATCAGAATCAACCATCTGGGTGACTACGGCACACAGTTCGGCAAGATGATCGTGGCTTACAGACACTGGGGCAACAAGGAAGACGTCATTAATGAGCCGATCAAGACGCTCCTTTCATATTATACGAAGTTCCACGAGGAAGCAGAGAAGGATCCGAGCCTGGAAGACGAGGCGAGAGCAACGTTCACCAAGCTGGAAAACGGTGAAAAAGAAGAAACCGAACTCTGGCAGTGGTTCAGAGACGAATCCCTCAAGGAATTCAGCAGAGTATACGATATGCTGGGAATCACATATGATTCCTACGCCGGAGAAAGCTTCTACTCCGATAAGATGCCTCGATTCATCAAGGAACTGGATGAAAAGGGTCTCATGGAAGAGGATGACGGCGCGAGACTGGTACGTCTGGACGATTACGGTCTGACACCGGCGCTGATCCAGAAATCCGACGGTTCCACGCTGTATATCACCAGAGATATCGCGGCAGCCGTTTACAGGAAAGAGACATACGATTTCTATAAGAATATATACGTCGTAGCATCACAGCAGAATCTCCACTTCCAGCAGTGGATCCAGGTTCTGGAACTGATGGGCTACGAATGGGCGAGAGACTGCGTACACGTGCCGTTCGGTCTCGTCGGCCTGGAAGACGGCACCATGTCAACGAGAGAAGGCCGCGTCGTCTTCCTTGAGGACGTTCTCAACGGTGCAGTCGACAAGACCAGAGAGATCATCAAAGAGAAGAATCCGGGCGCAGACCCTGAAGCAGTCGAAGAAGTTGCAAAGGCTGTCGGCATCGGCGCTGTCGTATTCAATGAGCTCTCGAACTACAGAATCAAAGACTACGTATTTTCATGGGATCACGTTCTCAACTTCGAGGGTGAGACGGGTCCGTACGTTCAGTACACGCACGCCAGAGCCTGCAGCGTACTGAGAAATGCCGGCGACGATGTAGTCGCAAAGGCTCAGGCCGGATTTGATGCGAAATACATCACGAGCGAGAGCGCGCATCAGCTGACCAAGCTTTTGTACGAATTCCCTGATGTCGTCAGGGAAGCAGGCGAGAAGTACGAGCCGTCCATCGTGACGAGGCATGTCGTTGATATCGCGCAGGCATTCAACAAGTTCTATCACGACGAGCACATACTCGTTGAAAATGAGGACGAGAAGGTTGCCAAGGTGGCTATGGTCATCGCTGCAAAGGATGCGATCAGGAACGGTCTGGATCTGCTTTGCATGAAGGCGCCGGAGAAGATGTAGAGGCAAATCGGAGTTTGACATGAGATACGAAGGAAACATTTTCAGACCGCCTAGTGAAGCATACAGCCTGCTGGTTCAGGTCACAATAGGGTGTACCCACAACAAGTGCACCTTCTGCAGTATGTACAAGGACAAGAAGTTCAGGGTGCGAGACCTCGGCGAGGTTTTGGAAGATCTGCAGTGGGCCAGAAACCACTATCGCAGAGTCGACCGCATCTTTCTCTGTGACGGAGACGCCCTTGCGCTCAAAAACAGCAAGCTCATGCCGATCCTCGACTTCATCCGAGAGAACTTCCCGGAGTGCGAGAGGGTGACGACTTACGGCAGAGCGACGGATGTGCTGCGCAAGAGCGACGAAGAGATGCGCCAGCTTTATGAGGCGGGGCTTACAATGGTTTATATCGGCGCCGAGTCGGGCAGCGACAAGGTGCTTTTGGATATCAAAAAAGGCGAGACGCGCCAGCAGCTCATCGATGGCGTCAGAAAGATCGAAGCGAGCGGTATGCAGGCTTCGGTGACGTTCATCTCAGGACTTGCGGGCAAGGACGGATGGGAAGACCATGCTATCCAGACGGGAACCATGATCTCGGAGATGGAGCCGTCCTACGTTGGGCTTTTGACCCTCATGATCGATCCGATCGTTCCGATGGCGAAGGATATTGAGTCCGGCAAGATGAAACTCCTGTCGCCGGAAGAGGTCATGGCGGAAACGCTGCTGATGCTAAAGAATACCAACGTCAGCAAAAAATGCGTATTCAGAAGCAATCACGCTTCCAACTACGTGTCACTGAGAGGAAATCTTCCCGATGATAAGGAGAAGATGATGGCACTGGTGAGGAAAGCGATGGAAAATCACGATATGTTCAAAGACGAACGCTTCAGAGCGTTGTAGGGGGAACTATGGCAAAAAAGAACAAAAATGAAAACAAGCCAATGATCCACGGCAAGGAGGATATGAATATACTCCAGGCCCTGGGCGTCACCAGAACGGTAGTCAGACCGCTGGAAGAAGTGGATATCAAGCTCCGCGAAGACAGGATCGGAAGATACTTCAGAAAATACCTGAATAAGTTCGTCTTCGTTGAGTTTTCACCTGAGTTCATGGCGAAAAGCAAGGCCGGTCACCTTATGAAAGGAGTACCGATTCCACTCAGAAAGAAGGAAGTCAAAGAATTTGCGGGTGGAAGCGGAATCGATTTTCTGGTACTCGCCGAGAACATGACATGGGTCATGGGGTGCGATCCTCATTTCAAATACACGAACAATTACTGCGAGATCCTCAAGAAACTCTACAACTATAAGCTGTACGAGGGAATGATGAAAGAGGGCAGAGACTTCGCAGAACGCGGTGAGATGGATAATGCGTGCATCCACTTCAGAGCGGCGCTTTGCATGAAACACGACTACCTGCACGCCATGTACTCATATGCCAGAGCATGCAGAGTCATGTACGAGAACAGCAGAAACGAGGAGTATATCGGCAGATTCAAGGCAGAGGCTCTCGACTGGTTCGAGATTCTGACAGAGACACACCCGAGATTTGCCATGGGATACTATTATCTGGGTTATTCTTATCTGAACATGGGTCTCTACGGCAAGGCACAGCTTGCATGGCAGAACTACCTGAAGTTCAGCAGGAATGGTAAAGACAGAAGAGAAATCACTAAGAGAATTCAGCAGATTTCCCATCCGGTGGCCATCGAGGACGGATGTCTGAAGGTCAGCGCC
>JAFRVY010000080.1 GCA_017438285.1 Bacillota bacterium | reverse complement strand
GGATTCAAGACTTTCTATCGGATAGTATACGTCGATAGTATGTGCTGCAAGGTCCATCTTGATATTTTCGGTATTGCTAATGGATATATTGTCGTTATTAGAGTGTAACCCGGTTGCGCTGCCTTGTTCACCCGTATTTTTTACAGTGATTTCGATCGGTTTTGTCGTTGTAAGAACGAGATTGTTTTCAGCATAAATGCCATATGCATTGTCGTAGGCTTCGGTATCTTCAACAAGGATTTTTACTTTCGATGAATCGGTGATAGAAACGGACCCATAGAATGTAGCTATGCCAAGCGGGTCATTATCTTCGAGACTTACCTGGATGTCAATGTCTGCGCTGCCGGATATGGCGATATCTCCACCGGAAACAATGCCCACATAATCGCTGGCAGCATTGCAGATTACCTTCAGTTTTCCTCCGGAAGTTGAGGTGACTTCCAAATCTTTATTGGCGCCAATGCCGCAGTAATTGTTGGAGACGATCCTATTATCTCCCTCGAGAACGACGGTAAGTTTATCGTCGCCTTCTCTCTCGTCAATTTCTATTCCGTCGTAATGATTCAGATACAAAGTGCGGCTGGATACGTTATAGTACGCGTTGTAGCCTCCGCTCGGCTCCTCCGCCAGCGGTTCAGAGTCTCCGTTGATATAGTACGGATGCGCGGAGTCCAGGGTGACATGGTGGGCGGTGCCGCTGTTATCGAGATAGCCGACACCGATATCATTAGGATAAAACGCGCTTACTTCCTGCGCGCCGATGGTGCCTCCGCTCAGTTGACCGCAGGCAGGCATGAGCGAAAAAATAACAGCCACAAATAGGGATATGATGGCTGCTCGACTCAGTTTATTGATCATAATGCATTCCTCCTCACAAACTATAACAGGAATAACATACTTTTTTTGTGCGTTCATTATATCACAGATATCATAGAAATAGTTGAAAACAACATATAGTAGATTGAAACTGCCTATCCGTTGGTGTAAAATAAATTGATGAAAACTATACTCCCAAAGAAAACGAGAAGAATCGTAGCTTGTTATCTGGCTGCGTTGATTATACTATATGTTGTGATATACGTTGTGCCGAAGGTGACCGATCTTTTTGAGACCACGCAGGTTTTGGAGAACGGAACACTGATTATTTCGTGTGAAGCGGAGGGCTACCTGGTCAAGGATGAGTCCATCAACGTGGCGAGCAAGAACGGTACGATCAAATACAAGGTCGACGAGGGAACCGTAATCAAGAAGGACACCGATGTTCTTGACTACAAGAATGTGGACCCGGAAGATGCTGACAAGACGCCGCGTGCCAAGTACGAAGGGGTCATGGAAAATCTCCGCGGCTACAAGGGCATCGACACCTCGACCAGATCACCGATCAGCGGCGTTCTCAGTTTCACCATGGATGGAAATGAGGCCTACTTTACAGTCAAGAACCTAAAAAAGATCACGAAGGACGGCGTCGAAGGTCTATCCTACGGAACAACGGAACTGAAGCGAAACGATGCGCGAAAGGGAGAACCGATTTTCAAAGTCTCCAGTGCACATAAGTGGTATGTGATCTGCTGGATCTCGGAGGAAGACGCAAAGGCCTTTGAGAAGGGAACGGCTGTAACGCTCCAGCTCCCGGAAGGCGAAGTGAACGCGAGGATCGAATCCGTTAAGGAAGAGAACGGTGAACGCAGGGTCATCATTTATTCCAACGGCTACTACAAAGCCTTTGCCCAGACCCGCAAAGCTGACGTGACCATCGTCAAGAGCAACAACACCGGCCTCATCTGCGACAACGAATGCATTATCGAGGTCGACGGCGTCGAGGGTGTATACGTGGTCGACAAGAACGGCGATTACAAATTCAAACCGGTCAATGTTACAGTAACGGACGGCAAACAGTCCGTGCTTTCGGAAAAGACATTTACAAACGAGAACTACGAGCTGGTTGAGACGGTCATCGTGCACGACGAAGTGCTGAGGAACCCTCAGAAGGCTCTTGAAAAGGAGGAAAAGTAACAGACATGGAGGACATCAGCAAAAACCTTGAAACCGTTCACGGCAGGATCGAAAAAGCCGCGCAGAACTGCGGACGCGACCCGGGCGAGATCATACTTTGTGCAGTCAGCAAGACGAGATCGCCGGAGGAAGTCAACACAGCAATCGACGCAGGCGTGACAGACATTGGTGAGAACAAAGTCCAGGAGATCATGGACAAGTACGACGACATCAAGCCGGTAAGATGGCATCTGATCGGCCACCTGCAGACGAACAAGGTAAAATATATCATCGACAAGGTCGACATGATTCACTCAGTCGATTCAATGAAACTCGCAAAGGAGATCGACAAGCGCGCCAAGGCTCACGATCTGACGATGGACATTCTGGTTCAGATCAATCCGGCACAGGAAGAGAGCAAGTTCGGCGTCAGCATCGATGATGCGGGAGATCTCGTCAGAGAGATTTTGGACAACTGCGAGAACATCAGAATCAAAGGACTGATGAGCGTGGCACCGATCGCCGAGGACCCGAGAGACGTCAAGCCTTACTTTGACGGTGTCAAGGCGAAGTATGATGAACTTGCCAAGATCGAGCACCCGAACCTTGACCTCAAGTATCTTTCGATGGGCATGTCACACGATTTCGAGGTGGCTATTGAAGCGGGTTCCAATCTCGTGAGAGTCGGAAGCGCGATCTTCGGCGAGAGGGATTACGAACTGTACAGGCAGCAACAGGCTGAGAAAAAGGCGAAACAGGAGGAAAACAAATAATGGGAATGATGAACAAATTCAGGGATTTAGTCGGATTAGAAGAATACGAGGAGGAAGAAATGGAATACGAAGAAGATACTTACAAGCCGCCTCAGACACCTGCACCGAGATACAATTCATCGAATGTGACTCCGATGCAGAACAAGACGGTAAAGTCGATCACCAATGCTTTTAAGCTGGTCGTTATCGAACCGTCAGGTTTCGAAGAATGCTCCAAGCTGGTCGACAGCCTCAAGAGCAGGAAGCCGATCATCGTCAATCTGGAAAAGCTTGAATCAGACACAGCCAGAAAGATTTTTGACTTCCTGGGCGGAGCAACTTATGCACTGAATGGCAACGTGCAGAAAGTCGCTAACAACATCTTTGTATTTGCACCTGAGAACGTAGCGATCTTTGCGGAAGGAGAGAACAAGCCATACAGCTTCTCCAATGGAGAAGAGAATCCGTGGAAGTAAAGGGGGAAGATCATGATCAAACCTGCTGATATTCAGGAAAAAGAATTCACGAAAGCCATGCGCGGATACAAGGAAGAGGAAGTCAACGAATTCCTCGACCAGATCACGGTCGACATGGACACCCTCATGAAGGAGCTCAATGAGACCCGTGAGGAAAACAACAGGCTCGTCACAGAGCTTGAAAGAATCAGAGGATCCGAAGGCTCTCTCGTTGAGACTTTGGAGGCTGCAAAATCTCTCATGGCTGACATCTCGGCAAGCGCCGACAAGAGAGCAGAGGTTTTGCTTAAGAATGCGGAACTGGATGCGGAACTCATGAGAAAGAGCGCCCGCGAGGATGCGGAAGCCATCGAGAAGGAAAGCGAAGCTCTGAAGGAGCGTTTCCTGATTTTCCGAAACAACTACAAGCGACTGCTGGAGCAGGAACTCACCAGATTCGAGTCCCTGAGCGGCGAACTGATCCCGGAACTGGGCGTCGACGATTTCGACGACCTGCCGAAGCCTGAGCCGGAAGAGGGCGAGGGTACAGAGGGCATCGATACGGAATTCCTCGACAAGACTTTTAGAAATCTGAAGTATTGATATGCAATATTTATTTGTTATCGTTGGAGTAATCATATTAGATCGCATTGTAAAGACTGCTGTCGCCAGCTCGATGAGTGTTGGCGACAGCATAGCTGTCTTAGGCGATTTCTTTCATATCACGTACATCCACAACACGGGTGCGGCGTTCAGCATGCTCGAGAATCATCCGATGCTGCTGTCCATCGTTCCTGCCGTGATCATTCTTATCGGGATCATCATCATCTGCGCAGGCACGAAAAAATACAAGCCGATTTTCCTGTGGTCCCTGTCGCTCATGTGCGGCGGCGGACTGGGCAATCTGACGGACCGTGTGGCCTATGGATACGTGAACGACATGTTCGACTTCGGCTGGTTCCCGGTTTTCAACGTGGCCGACATCGCGGTCTGCGTCGGGTGCGGGCTTTTGATGCTCTACCTGATCGTCTACGAGAACCGCAAAACCACGCCGTAGCGCAGGCATAGTGCCGGCGCGGAGTGAAGGAAGAGGCTGACGCCATGGATACAATCGATATAAAAGTGAATAGCGAAATGGCGGGAAAGCGGCTGGACGTAGTCCTTTCCGCGTGCCTCGAAGATATCTCCAGGAGTTACGTGCAAAAGCTTATCGAGAGCGGCAACGTGACGGTCAATGGAGATTTTTGCAATGAGAAGAAACTCAAAGTCAAGGACGGCGATGCTATCACCATCCAGATTCCGGAACCGGAAAAGCTGGAGGTCCTCCCAGAGGATATTCCGCTGGACATCGTGTATGAGGACAGCGACGTGATCGTCATCGACAAGCCTGCCGGACTGGTCGTACATCCGGCCAACGGCAATCACACGGGGACCCTGGTGAACGCGCTCATGCATCACTGCGGTGACGATCTTTCATCGATCAACGGCGTGATCCGCCCGGGCATCGTCCACAGAATAGACAAAGACACCAGCGGCCTGATCATGGCTGCCAAAAACGACAGGGCTCACCTGTCGCTGTCGCAGCAGCTGTCAGAGCACACCATCACCAGAAGATACGTGGCGCTGGTTTATAATAATTTCAAAGAAGACGAGGGCACCGTCGATGCGCCGATCGGAAGGGACCCGAATAACAGGCTCAGGAACAAAGTGATCCCAACCGGCGCCAAAGGCTCAGACTCCGCGCGTCACGCGGTGACCCACTACAGAGTTTTGGAACGCTTCGGCAGATACACACTCATCGAAGCGCGGCTCGAGACGGGCAGGACCCACCAGATTCGCGTCCACATGGCTCACATCGGGCATCCGCTTGTCGGAGACGAGCTTTACGGTCCGGCGAAGAACAGGCTTGGCGCGAAGCGCCAGATGCTCCACGCGAAGATCCTCGGATTCGTCCATCCGGCCACCGGCGAATATCTGGAGTTCGAAAGCCCGCTGCCGGAAGACTTCGAGAAGGTTCTCGCGCGAACCAGACTGGAACGAGATTAGCCACCGGCTACCTGGTATCACGCACTTGGGAGTCTAGTTGGTATGATTCTTTAAGAAACCTGAGACAGTCTTCACAGACAAAACCGCCTTTGAACGCGAAAGTATCGTATGTACTGCCACATATACTACATTTTGCTTTCATAGTGCGCCTCCATTCCGCATCGAGTGACTGGAATCATGTTCCGTCCGGTTGCATGCAAAACTATAATTCAGGTCAGTTGCACGCGCAATAACAAACTGCCTGTTTGTAAAATAAAACCCAAATTTTGTAAGTTACGAAACGGTGAGGTAGAGAAAATGTATGAGAATTTCAAACTAGCGAAAACGGGATACGGAACGATCGAAGCATACCTGTGGCATGTCGATGATCCGCAGAAAGTCGTCTGTATCATTCACGGCATCGGCGAGTACGCAGGAAGATACGACAGGATCGCCCAGCGTCTCAATGAGAAGGGTATCGCCGTCGTTTCCATGGACCTGCGGGGTCACGGCCTGACAGAGGGTCCGAGAGGCCACTGCGCCCCGAGAGCAAAGGTCTTTGACGACATCACGACGCTCCTGAAATACGCGAAGGACAAGTATCCGGGCAAGGACATCATCATGTACGGACACAGCATGGGCGGAAACATCACTCTGGACTACAGATACAGAGGCGAACTGTGCGACCTGCCGGCTGCATACCTGATCACGTCCCCTTGGATCACGCTGGTCAAGGCGATCCCGAAGCCTCTCTACAGAGTCGTCAAGATGATGGCAAAGCTCGCGCCGTCTCTCGGCATCCACTCCAACGTCGACGAAGAGCTTCTGGGAAATCCGGAGTATGTCAGACCGTACAACGATAATCCGCTGGTCTTCAACAAAATCTCACTGGCCTGCGCTGCTGACGGCTTCGACATCGGCATAGCGCTCAAGGACGGAACACTGCCGACCAAAGGCCTGACGGAGCAGACACCGACGCTGCTCATGATCGGTTCCGAAGACAAGGTCTGCGATCCGCAGGGATCCAGAGATTTCTTCGCACGCACCAAAAAAGCCGGCGAAAACGTCGGCCTGATTGAATGGAAAGATCTGTTCCACGAGATCCACAACGGCGGAAAAGACAGCACCGGCGATGAGGTCATCGACCGCATCATCCAGTTTGTCGTCGATCCGTCGGACTTCAGCGACCCGCAGGAAGCGTAAGACTGTCTTGCAGGGCAGCCGGCGACACACGGTTGCCGGGTGCGCCGCTATTCCGGCAGTTTCGGATCCACATACAGCGTCCTGTTGTGGGTGAAGATCACGTAGCCGGGCTTTGCGCCGGACGGCTTCTTCACGTAGCGGACTTTGGTGTAGTCGACAGGCACGTTCTGCGAGCCTGTGCCTTTGCTGTGGTAAGCGGCGATGGACGCAGCCTCGAAGAGATCGGTCTCCGTCGGCTCGCTGCCATCCAAAAATAATATGACATGAGATCCGGGTATGTCCTTGGTGTGGAACCAAAGGTCCTGCCCGGATGCTTTTTTCATTGTGAGAAAATCATTTTCGTTGTTGTTCCTGCCGGCCTCGACATGCTTGCCCGAGGTGAGGGTATAACTGTAGGGCTGCGGCTTGTACTTCTTGCGGGCGGCGTTCTTCGGCGGCTTGCGGTAGCGGATGTAGCCCGCCTCCGTCAGCTCGCGGCGGAGAAGGTCGACCTCCTCGATGGTGCCTGCGCGCTCGATGAAGGAAACAACGGATTCCAGATACTCTATATCAGCAGAAGTCTCCTCGATCTGGAGCTTCTTTTCTTTTATGGCCGTTTTCG
>JAFRVY010000079.1 GCA_017438285.1 Bacillota bacterium | reverse complement strand
GCCTTCAGCATAGCCAGGCCTCTGATAGCGTCTTCGTGGCAGAGTGTGTTGCATGCAAGTACCTCGTTCTCGATACCGGACATCGACTTGTTGTTGTCGACCATAGCATCGCAGTACTTGTTACCTGTTACGAGAGCTCCCTGTACAGCGCAGAATGAGAATCCAACAACCGGAACGCCTCTCTTACCGATCTGCTCGATATGGGAAGTGAAGTCTACGTGGTTGTTTCCGAATCCCTCTGTTGTAACGAATGCTCCGTCTACGTTCATGGACTCAACCATCTGGCCAAGTCTTCTTGATACGTAGAACTTGTCAGTGTTAGCCTGCGGCGAACCAACGAAGATAACGCCTACGAGGTCAACGTCGTCATCGTGAATTGCTTCGTAAACCAGTGGCTCTCTCCAGTAATGTCTGGACATTTCCTTCGAAGCTGGTCCGATGCATGTCAGAGCGTGGATGCAGCCATCCATAACCTCGAGTGGGTTAGCAGCTACTGGAACGTTTCCGAGGTCTACGTTCGGCTTAGCTCCGAGTACGCCTACCGGCTCTGTTGGGAACAGGAAGTTATCGTGCATAGCGCCCTGGCCCATGATCTCCTTAACGATAACGATTTTCTTCTTTCCAGGTCTTCTAACCTGCTTCATTGTCTGAGTCTCCACAATCTGCTCGTCTGTGAGATCCTTCTTCATTGCGTTTCTGATCTCCTGAGTTACGTGGTCAACTGCAGTATGAATAGCGATAGGGCCCGGTCTCTCCATGTTCTTCTTGTTGTCGATTACGGCATGAGCTCTGATCATGATTTCGCCCTTGTCTACAGCTCCAGGACGTCCCCACATCATGTTCTCATCGATGTAACCTTCTGAAGAACCGAATTCTCCTACCTGTACTCCCTCTTCGGTGATACCGGTTACAACCATTACTACTCCGTCGAGAACTCTTGTTACGCCTTCGCCCAGCTCAGCGTCGTCTTCCTTTGTAGCGATTGGCTGGATGTCCATAACTGTCTCGGAGTATACGTGATAGTTGTCCGGAGTGATCACGTCGAGTTCAAGGCTGTGGACCAGCTTCTGAGCGTCAGCGCCCTCAGTAGCTGCTGCCTTACGGACGTACAGTGTAGTTCCCTCGATCTTGGTCTCGTCGCCAAGAACTACCTTGTCGATCTTGTAGTGCTTACGTGTCATCTCTCTGACTACTACAGCTTCACCAGTTTCCGCTGCTGCTGCAGGAGCTGCTGCTGCTGCCGCAGGAGCTGCTGCTGCCGCTGCAGGAGCTGCGACTGCGCCGCCGCCGATGCCTGCAGGGATCTGGATGTCGATGTTCTTGCCCTCTCCGATGTGCAGGCTGATGTATCCGCCTACAGCCGGAGCTGCCGCTACAGGAGCTGCTGCAGGAGCTGGAGCCTCGGCCGGAGCCTCAGCAGGAGCTTCCTCTGCTGCGCCTTCTGCTGCGTCGAACTTATCGACGATGTCTGCTGTAACAGGAGTGAGAGAGTCCACAGTCTTAGTTAGCTTGGATCCGTTGAGGACCTGACCAATGGTCAGAGCTCCATCGAGGTTCAGCAGTCCCGAATCTACCAGGTCCGGGAAGATTGCCGGATCCTCGAAGTTTGCAGGTGTCAGTTCTGTGCCTGCCTCTGCTCTGCAGCAGAGTACTGCCGGATCGTTCGCATGTGCTTTAGCTGTTTCAGCTGTGATTGACATATCGATCTTCCTCCTAAAAGTTTTACTTGCCTGCCGCACAATGTTGTGCAAGCAGTTTTTATAATTCCCTCCGCCCGGGCTGCTTAGGGGTTGGCCGGGCGAAGATAATTAACAGTGATAACGGATTATTCGACGGTCTCGTTGTCTTCGACGTTGTCGACTACGTTGAGATCCTGGTCTACCTTCTTGGACACCTTCAGTGTTCTGTAAAGCGGATGTCCGACAGCCATCATTGCGAGGTCTGTCATGTGCATTACCTTGAGTCCCATCTTAGGGCCGGAAGCCATGACTGTGTTGGAGCAGTCAGAGCAGTTGCCGATGATGATGTACTCGCAGCCTGCCTTCTTGAACTCGAGGTTATTCTTTACCTGTCCTGGGCAGTTGCCCGGGCGCTCGCACTTTCTGGAGCCGTTTGGCATCTCTGCAGCCTGCTTGCAGTAGCAGACGTGGCCTACTGTACCATTGTACTTCTTGACGAGGTCTTCCATTCTCTCGAGGTTTCCGCCGCAAGCGCATACCAGGATACCTACCTTAGCGCCCTTCAGATCTCTGAACTGGCGTGTAACGAGGATAGCACCTGTTGCCTTTGTGATCGGATCTCCGAGCTCACAGGCCTTTCCTGTGAAGGATCCGCCCATGATGATCTCGCCGTAGCCTCTCTCATCGAATCCGCCGGCTTCCTCGATCAGGGCCTCTACGCTTCTGCCTACAGGAACGTCCATGAATACGTGAGCTTCGCTTCCGCCCTTGATCATTCCTCTGACAGTGATGTTCTTGTCGATCAGCGGCTTCTGCTCTTCTATGGCCTTAGCGCAGCTGTATACTGTCTCGGAATTGATTACTACAGAGTTTGCTGCCGAAGGGAGCTTGTCCGGCTCGAGCTCGATGCCGAGGCACTCTCTTACTACGGCACGCTCCTCGCCCATCGGATAGATATCCGGGAGGAGGTGTCTTTCGATAGCAGGATCGTCCTTCAGAAGAGCGTCCAGCTTCTCGATGGTCTCTCTGTGTTTTTTCTTGATTGCGATGATGCCCTTGTCAGCACCTGCGATATCCATAACATAGTGCATACCTCTCAGCAGCATTTCAGGATCCGCATCGATCTGAGCGATGTTGTGCGCCAGACCCGGCTCACACTCGGAAGCATTTACAAGAATATATCCGTGATCGAGAACAGGCTTGTCTTCCTTGCCGTTGTAAATCTTGATGAATGTCGGGAATCCCGCGCCTCCCTGGCCGATGATTCCGGCTTCCTTGATCATCTCGAGGTTTGAGCCCTTCTTGATCTTTACGAAAGTCTTAGGCTGCTTTGCGTTCGGCTTGATGATGATGCGGTCATCTGTAATCTCGATGACTTCACCTGCAACGCTGGAATGAACGTTGGCACCGAGTCCGGTAGGAGTCGCGATCAGCTGGCCTCTCTTGACCTTGTCACCGACTGCTACGATAGGAGCGCACGGCTTGCCGACAGCACCCTGCTTAAGTAACATCTGAATGTTTTCCATGGTAGTTTATCTCCTTCTTAAATGTCTTAAGACACGCAAAAAAACGCCTTTTTTGACAACTCCATATTATCACGATTATTTATGAGTGGCAACCTCACATATGCAAAAAACCGATAGCTTTCCTATAAATTTAACGTGTTTTCAAGGCCTTGTTTTTTTATGTATCAGGGCGTTTAAAATTTCTGAATTTGTCGTTAAGAAACGGTACATGAGCAGGGTCTTAAATCATTGACGCCTTTTGGTGATTGCGATATGATAATCACGGAAGAGCGGCCGACGGGCCGGTACATCTTCAAGCACTATTTTACACGTGTAATAATTACTTAGGAGGTAATTACCTATGGCAAAGTATCTTGAGCCAAAAGTCAACTATGACCTTTATGACAAGCAGGTCATCAGAACGGTCGAGGCGCATACTGAAGGCGAGTATTGCCGAGTTGCTCTTGACTGCCCTGACGTTCCGGGCAAAACAATGATCGAAAAGAAGCATTACCTCGAGGAGCACTTTGACTACCTCAGAACGATGCTGATGTTTGAGCCTCGCGGTCATCACGACATGTTTGGCGCGTTCCTCGTTGAGCCAATCAATCCTGAAGCGGATTTCGGCGTATTCTTCATGGACGGCGGCGGCTATCTGAATATGTGCGGCCACTGCTCCATCGGAGCTGCCACAGTTATCCTTGAAGCAGGTCTCATGGAGATGAAGGAGCCTGTGACTCAGGTAGTCCTTGAAGCTCCTGCAGGCCTTGTCCGTCTGGACTGCACATGCAAGAACGGCAAGGTAACAGGAGTCAGACTCACAAACGTACCTGCGTTCGTATACAAGGAGAACTGCGTACTCAATTATCAGGGCAAGGATGTCGTATTCGACATCTGCTTCGGCGGATCCTTCTTCGCACTTGTTGACACTGAGAAGAACTTCGGATTCAAGGTCACTCCGGAGCACACAAAGTTCCTCACAGAGTGGTCAAGCTTCGCCCTTCTTGAGATCAACAAGAAGTTCGAGATCCAGCATCCTGAGCTCGACATTACAAGCGTAGACCTCATCGAAAACTACTGCACTGATGAGCTCACAGAGGACGACAAGAAGTTCTGCCCGGATGCCAAGTTCGCTCTGAAGAACCAGCTGGTATTCGGCGAGTTCGAGAATCCTCAGATCGACAGATCGCCATGCGGCACAGGAACATCTGCTAAGCTGTCCTGGCTCTATAAGAAAGGCCATCTCGATGTAGGTGAAAGCTTCGTTTACAAGTCATTCATCGACACAAGATTCATCGGAACCGTTGCTGCTATCGGACCTAAGGTCGGCGAGTTCGACTCTGTCATTCCTCAGGTCACAGGCGCCGCTTATCTCTGCGGAGAGGCTAAGTGGTTCATGGATCCGGACGATCAGATGACAAAGGGCTTTTCAATCTAGTTGACTAAGGTGCACATGTAAAAGCAAGGAAGACCGGCAAACGCCGGTCTTCTTCTTTAGGCATTAAAAAGCCCCGATCAATATTGAACTAGTAAGATGAAAGTAGACATGTTAAAAAAGCATGTCTACTTTTCTTATGCTAGGATTTGCTTAAGGAGGTGATTTTATGGCTAGGCCAAAAGGTGGAAAGAATAGAAAGTGGACAAATGAAGAACGCCTGAAAT
>JAFRVY010000078.1 GCA_017438285.1 Bacillota bacterium | reverse complement strand
ATGCTTGTCCGTCGCAAACCGTACCCTTCAACGGGATAACTCCTGTACTCAATCTTCTTCGGATTAGAGAACTCGCTGCCGTTGTCGGTTACGATCACAGGAAACAACTGGTTAAACAGCTTTCCGCCAAGGCGGTCATCAAGCCATTCGAAGGCATCGATCACGGACTGAGATGTGTTGGCATCACGCAGGAAGGCCAGCATCAGAGACGACTCCACGAAATGGATCGTCAGCAGGCACTTACCGCCAATCGCGCCGATCACAGAGTCCATCTGGACTACGGCAGTGTCGGGATTCTTTTCCATGAAGGATTCGAATTCCTTGTAGGAGCGGCCAAGGCGACAGCCCTTATCGACCTTAAACTCCGGCTTCTTACGACGTGCTCTGAACCGGACTTTTCTTGGAAGGTCGATGTTACGGACTTCCAGAAGGCAGTCATCGATATAGTTGTAGATCGTCTTCTCACTGCACATCAGTTCATCCTGATGAGTAACGTAGATCTCATGGATCGAATGCCCCTGCTTCACGAGCGGCGTAATGATCCGGTTGAGCCGGGCCACTTCTTCCTCGCTGGTCGACAGGCCGCTTCTGGATTCGGAGATCACCTGGTGGGATTTCAGGTGTGCTTTCTCAGCATCGTAAAAGGTCTTGAGCAGGGTACACTTGTCAATCGTCGGGCAGGCATTGCAGACATAAGGGACGTGAACCCTGACAGCACAGATTTCTTCCACGAAATCCGGGCAGTGCTCATTACAGCGGCAAAGGCGGCAATAGACCCCGTAACTGTTTTTTCTGGTACAGTCTTTCCCACAAAGAGCAGGCGGCTTGATCTTACAGGAAAAGCGGTTCTTACACGCATTGAATGAATAGCCGGGTTTGCCGGTCGCGATCTCTACAGCATACTTGCGGACTTCCCTGGAGATCGTTGAAGGATCCTTGTGTTACTGTGACGCGATCTTTTTGAATGACAGGCCCTCCTTCAGGAGCTTCTGCAGCGTCAAACGTTCTTCATAGGTAAAAAAGTTTGCCATGATATCCTCCGTTTCCGCCGCCAACCTGATGAGGATATCGCATAGGAAGGAGAAAAAGCAAGGAAGTATCATTCGTCCTTCAGCCTGTCAAGGGCGCTGTGCGCCGCTGACGCGGAGACCCTTGACAGACATCGGACTCATGATAGAGGCAGCCAAGAGGATGACGGCGCAGAACGCTTCGCTATCCTCCACCATCAAAAAAGAGACCAGCCTGAGCCAGTCTCTTTGAAAGCCGGGATGCAACCTCCCGGAAGGTGTTCAATTTCAATCCACTATGGCCTCAGGCCGAAACAAGCGGGGTTGCATCTCGTTTTACAAGTGAAGCGACAAAACGGGATCTGTGACTCTCTCATTTTCTGCATATATAACTTGAGCTTGTCTTCTCAGCGCCGATTCCATCGAAGAACATCGAATAGTCTTCGCAGCTTCATCTCGCTGTCTGTTTGCACAGTATACCTGCAGACAAACAGCAGTGCAAGCACTTTGGGCTTGCACTGCTGTTCTGTTCTACGGTGTATTCCTTGTTATCACTCGTACTCCACCGTTGCGGGCGGCTTCGGCGTGTAGTCGAAAAGCACGCGGTTGACGCCCGGCACCTCGGAAGTGAT
>JAFRVY010000008.1 GCA_017438285.1 Bacillota bacterium | reverse complement strand
GTCCGCGAGCAGCTCAAGGAAGACTTTCATGCGCTGAACGCAAGACGCCGCGCCCGCGTTGGATTTGTTTTTGCCGGGATGATCATCGCCTTCGCGGTCATGGTCGTCGTCAACATCAACTCCTGCAATGTCCACATTGGTATGGGAGATATCGCGAGAGCCATCTTCCTGCGTCAGGGCGACGAGGAAGTCATGGACATCGTATGGACTATCCGTATGCCGCGAATCATCGTCTCTCTCATTCTTGGAGGAGCACTGGCGATGGCGGGCTTCCTGCTCCAGACCTTCTTCGAAAATCCGATTGCCGGCCCTTACGTTCTCGGTATCTCATCGGGAGCGAAGATGGTCGTTGCTTTTGTGCTCATTTTCATTCTTGGAAACGCCAAGCACGTTTCCTCATTCATCGTCATTCTCGCAGCATTTGTGGGATCGCTTCTTGCGACCCTTTTTATACTCGCTGTCTCACAGCGAATCCGCAACATGGCGGCTCTGCTGGTCGCCGGCATCATGGTCGGCTACATCTGCAACGCCGTCACGGAATTCATGATCACTTTCGCCGAGGACTCAGAGATCGCGAACCTACACGGCTGGTCACAGGGAAGCTTTTCGGGCATGACCTGGACCAACGTGGGCATCTGCTTCGTTGTCTGCGGCGTGGGATTCATTCTGACCATGATTCTTTCCAAGCCGATCGGCGCATATCAGATGGGCGAAGTCTACGCCCAGAGTCTCGGCGTCAACATCAAGCTTTTCCGCGCGGCTCTGATTTTGCTGTCAAGCCTGCTTTCGGCATGCGTCACGGCCTTTGCCGGACCAATTTCATTCGTTGGTATCGCGGTGCCATTCCTTGTCAAAGGCGTCATGGGAACATCCAAGCCTTTGGTCGTCATTCCTGGATGCATGCTGGGCGGCGGCGTATTCTGCATGGTCTGCGACCTGATCGCACGCCTTGCCTTCGCCCCGATCGAACTTAACATCAGTACAGTAACAGCCGTTTTCGGCGCACCGGTCGTCATCTACATGATGGTCAGCAGAAGGAGGTTGCGATAATGAGTCATCAAACCTCTTACATCCGCATGGACGATCTTTCCGTCGGCTACAACGGCAAAGCAATCATCCGCGACATCTGCATAGACATTCAGAAAGGCGACATCATCTCCCTGATCGGACCGAACGGCGCCGGCAAGTCCACGATCCTCAAGAGCATCACCCGCCAGCTCACACTCATCGGCGGCAAGGTGATTTTTGACGAGAAGAATCTTCACAAGATGCCGTTCAAAGACCTGTCAAAGAAAATGGCAGTCGTCCTCACCGAGCGTCTGAAGACGGATCTGCTTACCTGCTACGATATCGTTGCCAGCGGCAGATATCCGTATACGGGCAAGCTGGGCATCCTTTCGGAAGAAGATGAAAGAATCGTAGACGAGGCGCTGGAACGAGTGAACGCCACCGAACTAGGCGCGAAGGACTTCAACGCCATCAGTGACGGACAGCGTCAGCGCGTGCTCCTTGCCCGCGCCATCTGTCAGGAACCGGAGGTCATCGTTCTCGACGAGCCGACATCTTTCCTGGACATCCGATACAAGCTGGAGCTTTTGTCCATCCTCCGCAGCATGGCGAAGGAAAAAGGCATCACGGTCATCATGTCTCTCCATGAGATCGATCTGGCCCAGAAGATCTCCGATCGCATCATCTGCGTCAAGGGAGACAGAATCTATAAATACGGCGACCCGGAAGAAGTGTTCGACGAAGAGACAATCCGCGAACTTTACAGCATCGACAACGGGTACTTCGATCCCCTCTTCGGCAGCACGGAACTGCCGAAACCGGAGGGCGAGCCGGAGGTGTTCGTCATCTCTTCCAGCGGCAGCGGCGTTCCTGTTTACCGCCGGCTCCAGAAAGAGAACACACCGTTTGCAGCGGGCATCTTAAGCACGAACGACATCGACTACCAGCTGGCGAGACTGCTCGCGGCAGAGGTCGTTACGGCGGAACCGTTTGAACCGATCGATGACGAGGCTTTTGCAAAAGCGCGAAGCCTCATCGAGAAGTGCGGCCGCGTTATCGTATGCGACGTTCCGATCGGAACCATGAACGCACGCATCCGAGAACTCCTCGATCTTGCGAAGCGCCTGGGGAAACTCGATTGATCCAAAGTCTGCAGCCGTTCGAAAACCTTGAAACGGGTTGAATGGCAAGGCTTTGCGTGATATACTGTCAAAAGAATACAAGACCAGAAGGTGCTGCGATAAATACCCACGATTTATCAATGCAGGTAATAGGGAAACAGGTGCAAATCCTGTACGAACTCGTCACTGTAAACGGGGAGTCGAAGCCACGATGCCACTGAGCGATTGGGAAGGCGGTGGATGCGTTGATCCGTAAGTCAGGAAACCTGCCTTTTGGGACACATACGTTGCGGCTGAGTAAACATTTGCCGCAGTCGGCCACGAGTAACTGGCGGGTGTAAATACTGATTGAACGGGATTTCTTCATGAGGCCTTTGCTCCGTTAAGCGAAGGCCTTTTGTATTCCTTGGCACTTACTATTTTTATCATTTAAGGAGGTTTTTTTATGAAGAATCTTAAGAAAGTCGTTGTTGTTGCAATGGCATTCGTTCTTGCTTTTGGAATGATGCTTATGGCGACCGGTTGCGGCGGTTCCTCATCAGATGAAGAACAGGCAGCTGCTGATCCTGTAGCAGAATGCAATGCAGCAATCGAAGCGATCCAGGTTCAGGAGTGGACTGAGGAAACTGATGCTCAGTGCGAAGCTGCAAAGGCTGCGTATGACGCTCTGACTGACGAGCAGAAGGCTGAGCTGGATGATCCAGATTACTTCGGACTGGACACAGGCGATGCGTCAAAGGATGATCCGCTGAACGGCGATGAAATCGGCGAAAACGAACTGCTGGTAGTAAGCTTCGGTACGTCATTCAACGACAGCCGTGCCACTGACATCGGCGGAGTTGAAAAGGCTCTGGCAGAAGCTTATCCTGACTGGTCAGTAAGAAGAGCGTTCACTGCTCAGATCATCATCAACCACGTACAGGCTCGTGACGGCGAGAAGATCGACAACATGCAGCAGGCTCTCGACAGAGCAGTTGCTAACGAAGTCAAGAATCTGGTAATTCAGCCGACACACCTGATGCACGGTGCTGAATACGATGAGCTGAAGGAAGCTGTAGATGCTGTTGCAGATCAGTTCGAATCAGTTGAAATCGCTGAACCTCTCCTCGGAGAAGTTGGCGCTTCTGCAGACGAAGTAAACCCTGATAAGGAAGCAGTTGCAAAGGCTGTAGTTGCTGCAGCAGTTGAATCAGCAGGCGCTGAATCACTGGATGCTCTCAAGGCTGACGGTACTGCACTCGTTCT
>JAFRVY010000077.1 GCA_017438285.1 Bacillota bacterium | reverse complement strand
GACCTCTACGACAGACAGATCGATGTCATCATGCAAAAGCTTGCCCCGCACATGCGAAAGTATGCGCGGCTTCTGAAGAAAGTCCACAAGCTCGACAAGATGACCTATGCGGACCTGAAACTGCCGGTGGATCCCGACTACAGCCCGAGAGTCACCGTAGAAGAAGCGGAAAAATACATTGCGGACGCTCTTTCAATCATGGGCGAAGATTATGTGGCCATGGTCCATCAGGCGTTCCG
Source organism: Bacillota bacterium (assembly GCA_017438285.1). Lineage (GTDB taxonomy): Bacteria > Bacillota > Clostridia > Peptostreptococcales > Anaerovoracaceae > Lentihominibacter. The sequence continues at coordinate 5,753 of JAFRVY010000077.1, read as the reverse complement.
CGAGAGATGGATCGATTTCGCAACCAACGACGGCAAATGCACGGGAGGCTTTTGCGAGAGCCCGTACGGTGTGCCGGCATCATTCATACTCCTGTCCTGGCAGGGCAGGATGTCGGATGTATTTACCCTGGCTCATGAGCTGGGACATGCGGGGCACTTCAAAGCATGCAACAGCGCGCAGGGATACTTCGATACGCTGACGCCGATGTACTTTGTGGAATCGCCGAGTACGATCAATGAGCTTTTGCTGACGGGATATCTGGAAAAGACCAGTGACGATCCTCGGTTCAGACGTTGGGTGCTGAGCAATACGGTGGGCAACACCTATTATCACAACTGTGTTACGCACCTTCTGGAAGCTGCGTACCAGCGTGAAGTGTATAAGATTATCGATGCAGGCGGAAGTGTTCAGGCGGAAACTCTGTCCGGCATCTATAAGGACGTACTTACGCAGTTCTGGGGCGATGATGTTGAACTGACGGAAGGTGCCGAGCTCACATGGATGCGCCAGCCGCATTATTACATGGGACTCTACTCGTACACATATTCCGCCGGACTGACCATCGCCACCAAGATGGCGAAGAGGATGCTAGAAGAGGGCGAGAGCAACGGCAACATGGTAGGTGGCAGCGCAGTCGAGGACTGGAAGAAGGCACTCAGGGCGGGCAGCACCGTGGATCCTGTCGGATTCGCGAAGATCGCCGGAGTGGACATAACCACCAGCCTGCCTTTGCTTGAAACCATAGAATATATCGGTTCGATGATCGATGAGATGTGCGAACTGACGGAGCAGCTGGGATTCTGAGAGAGACATGAAAGGGGATAGAATGAAGAAGAGGATAAGGATCATTTTAATAGTGATTCTGGCGATAATTGTCCTGATCCTTGTTGCGATGCTGTTCGCCTTCAGGCACGAATTGAAAACGCTGAGCTCACTGGAGGAAAAGAGCGAAGGCGTTTACACCATGACCTACGACGGGGACTACGGATTTGATGAGTTTCTGGATACCGGAGCGAAGAGCGACGCGGACATAGAAAATTACGTAACAAAAAGGCTGATGAAGGGACTTCCGATCAATATCAATTCTGCAGATCCCGGATGTACTGCCTTTGTAACCCGCAACGAAGATGGGGACGTAATCTACGGAAGGAATTTTGACTTCGTGTACGCTCCGTGTCTTCAGTTGTTTACCAAGCCGGACAACGGATACGCGTCGGTTTCGACGGTCAACCTGTCCTATGCAGGATACGGAAAGGATAATCTTCCTACGGAAGGGATAAGCATCGGCAATTTCCCTGTTCTCGCTGCTCCGTATCTTGCTTTTGATGGTATGAACGAGAAGGGAGTCTGCATGGCGCTCCTGTCGGTTCCCGAAGCGCAGGCAACGGACGACCCTGACAAAGTGACTCTGAATACAACGACCGCCGTAAGGCTGGTCCTCGATAAAGCGGCTTCCGTCGATGAAGCGGTGGAGCTGCTTGGAGAATACAACATTTACTTTTCCGGCGGCATTGCGAGTCATTATCTGATAGCGGACGCCACGGGAAAGTCGGTAATCGTCGAATACTATGACGGCGGTTTGCAGGTCGTCGAACCTGATGAAGATTACCAGATTGCGTCAAATTTCATCGCGCACAAAGGCCTGAACATCGGAGAGGGCTTCACGGAGTTTGAACGCTATGACGCGGTTGAGGAAGCTCTTCAGAAAAACGATAACGTGCTCACGATGGAGCAGTGCGAGAAGCTGCTGAATAAGATTGGCATTTACGACGGTGATCTCGACAAACTTCAGTGGTCAGTGGTTTACGATCCGACGGATGGAACCGGAAGGATCTGGCCGCACCGGGACATTGATGAAGCGTGGAATTTTGAACTGAAACAATAGGAAATAAAACGGGAGTTGTCATTCATGGCTGATTACAAGCATACAGATTACGAACTGATAATTAAACAGATGGAAGCGCTGGCGGAGGAATGCCCCGACCACATACCCGTAATGGCGAATGTGTCGGCGCTGCTGTATCATTCCATGGAGGATGTAAACTGGGCAGGGTTCTATCTGGTGAAAGGTGACACGGACGCAGACGAAGCACTTGTCCTCGGACCATTCCAGGGTCAGGTCGCTTGCGTGAGAATTGAGAAGGGCAGAGGAGTATGCGGAACGGCCTGGGCAGAAGACGCGGTCCAGCTTGTTCCTGACGTCCACGTTTTTCCGGGTCACATCGCCTGCGACGCCGACTCAAGGTCCGAAATCGTCCTGCCGATCCATCAGGGCGGTGAGGTCTTTGCCGTCCTTGACATCGACAGCCCGACGCCTGCGCGCTTCACGGAGTCTGACCGGGCAGGCCTGGAGTCGCTTGTCGCATCTTTGGAACAGATCCTCGAATAGCAACAGCCAGTTGCGTGTAATATGGATATCCGCGTAGTAGAATGAAACTGCGAGGAGGAAGCAAATATGAGTACAAAAGACGTAATATATGAACTGAGAGTAAAGAAGGGGCTGTCCCAGGACGAACTTGCCGAAAAGGTCTTTGTGACAAGACAGGCGGTGTCCCGATGGGAGACAGGCGAGACGGTGCCGAACACCGAGACCTTAAAACTGCTCTCGAAACTGTTTGATGTTTCCATCAATACGCTGCTCGGATCGCCAAGACAGCTCCGATGTCAGTGCTGCGGAATGCCGCTGACAGAGGACGACATCATCAGTAAAGAGGCGGACGGCAGCTTCAACGAAGATTACTGCAAGTGGTGCTATGCCGAGGGAACATATACATACAGCGATATGAACGATCTGATCGATGTCTGCGTTGCCCACATGGTGGGTGAGAATTTCACCGAAGAGCAGGCCCGCGAATACATGAAGCAGATGCTGCCGACGCTGGACTACTGGAAACGATACGAGGAACTCAGCGACGACGGTCAGTTCGAGGAGTTCAAGCAAAAGCTTATCGGCGAGATCAACGACCTTCACATCGACGGCATGCCAAAGATAGAGAAACTGAATGCTCTCGTCGGAAAGTACGTCAATCTCGAGTACCGCCTTCCAAACGGAACAAAAGTGAAATTCCTAAACGACCAGACAACTTATCTGGGCAACCAGCTGGAATCGGAGTTCGGCGGGGACCGATGCTTCGGTGTTCTGGCAAATATGGATTTCATATTGATCTGCACATACGAAGAAGGAGGGGCAAACCCGGAACTCGTGCTGTACAAAAAGAGGTAGGGCGTGCGTTGGAAAATCACAAGCAGGCACAGGTCAATGTGCCTGCTTTTGTGTTATACTGATAAAAAGAAAAACAAGGAGGGGAATACGATGGAGTATAACAAAACGACACAACTGAAGGACGGAAGAGAGTGCGTTCTCCGCAACGGTACAGAGAATGATGCAAAGGCAGTCTATGACGATTTTAATCTGACACATGAGCAGACCGACTTTCTTCTTTCGTATCCCGATGAGAACAGCTTTACTGTCGAGCAGGAAGCCGAATTCCTGAAAGCAAAGACAGAAAGCGAAAATGAAATAATGATCATTGCGGAAGTTGACGGCTATGTGGCCGGTACGGCAGGAATCGAGGCCGTTGGCGATAAGGACAAGGTAAGACACAGGGCCGAACTGGGCATAGCTATCGATAAGGATTACTGGCGCCTCGGCATCGGCCGGGCCCTGATGGACGCCTGCATAGAATGCGCAAAGACTGCAGGCTATGCGCAGGTCGAACTGGAAGCGGCAGAGGAAAACGAGAACGCGATCAGCCTGTACAAAAAAGTTGGATTTACAGAATTCGGACGGAATCCGAAGGGCTTCCGCTCCCGCTACACGGGATGGCAGCCGCTGGTTTTGATGTGCCTCGATCTTGATGAATAACGGATCTGGGGAATGGAAAAGACGATAGATGAAACGAACACTTGCATTACTGATAGCACTTATGTTTGCAGTAGCCCTTTGCGGCTGCGGTGCGTCGTCCGGTGATACTGCCGCCACATCAGAAGAGGTCGGAAGCACACCGGATGCCGACGAGTATTATGCACAGCTGGAGAGCTGTAAAGAGCAGATTCAGGAAATTACGGATTTTGAGCCGGAGATCGTGATCGTTCTCGGAAGCGGACTTGGCAACTACGTAGAAAGTGTTGACATCGTAGAAACGATTCCCTATGAGGAGATAGATGGATGGCCGGTATCGACCGCCCCCGATCATGTGGGAGAACTGGTCTTCGCCAAATACAAGGGACTCAACCTTGCGATCATGAGAGGACGAGTACATTACTACGAAGGATACTCCATGGATGAAGTCGTGCTGCCGCTGCGGGTTTTGCATCTGATGGGTGCAAAGACCTGTATCCTGACCAATGCTGTCGGCGCGATCAATGCGGATTATCATGTCGGCGATTTTGTCTGCATCCGTGACCAGATTTCCAGTTTCGTGCCTTCACCGCTGATCGGTGAGAACATAGATGAACTGGGCGAGAGATTTGTCAGCATGACAGACGTATATGATAAAGAGATGCAGGAAACGGTACTCAAAACCGGCGAAGAAAAAAACATCCCTGTCCACAGCGGCGTCTATCTGCAGGTAACGGGACCGCAGTTTGAAACGCCTGTGGAAATCGAGATGTATAGAAGCCTTGGCGCCGATACAGTCGCCATGAGTCTGGCTGTCGAGACGATCGCTGCCGCCCACATGGGCATGAAAGTCTGTGGAATCAGCTGCGTTTCGAATATGGCGGCAGGCATGGAAGAGGAAGGTTTTTCTCATGGTTCCATAACCGACACGGTCGATGATGCGTCAGGCAACTTCAAAATTCTGATGGAGGGACTGCTGGACAGCCTCGCCAAAGAATGAAGACGGGAGAAATAAGATAGGAGAGACAATATGAAAACACTGATTGTATATTTTTCATTAGAAGGTAACACCGATTACGCAGCAAAGCGAATCGCGGGAAACATAGGCGCCGACACGCAGCGTCTCATTTCAAAGAAGATTTACAAGAGTAAAGGCTTTGCAAAATTCATCTCCGGCGGCAGGAGCGCGATCAAAGAGGAAACCCCGGAACTGGAGTCCGGCGATATTGATCTGACGGGTTACGATTGCGTCATTCTCGGATTCCCTGTATGGGCGTCAAACGTGGCGCCGCCGCTCAGGACATTCGTCAAAGAGCACCAGACCGAACTGCAGGCGAAAAGCCTGGCAGCCTTTGCATGTCAGGGCGGCAGCGGTGCGGAGAAGGCTTTGGCCAAACTGAAGGGAACTATCGGGATCGAAGCTTTTGCAGCCGAAGGCATCTTCATTGAGCCGATGCGGCAGCAGTCAGAAGATACCGATGCGGCAATTGATGCATTCTGTGAAGAGGTGAAAGGATTATAATGACAGGATTTATTATCATATTTGCCGCAGCGCTGCTGTTCAGCGCAGTGGGATTCAAAAAATACATATGGTTCATATCCATCGGATATGGCTTTGCGATTGCGGGCATTGGCATCGCGCTGCTCGTGTTCTATCGCGGGCAGATCTACACCGGGCAGATGGGCGCAAGTCTTTTGATCGCCTGTATTCTGTTTATTGTTTATGGATGCAGATTGGGAGGTTATCTTGCCCACCGTGAACTGAAAACCACTTCCTACGGCAAGAAAATGGAAGGTGAGATCAAAGACGGTTCAACGATTGGAGTCGGTGTACACATCGCGATCTGGGTATCGGCTGCGCTTCTCTATGCGTGCATGACGGCGCCGGTTCTCTTTAGAATCGAGAACGGG
>JAFRVY010000076.1 GCA_017438285.1 Bacillota bacterium | reverse complement strand
GTACTTATAGGCCATGCACTCAACATAATAATGTGTTTCCTGTCGGTAGTCGTTCACGGCGTGCGTCTGAACGTACTCGAGTTCTCGGGTCAGGTCGGCCTCGAGTGGACAGGACTGCCATATGAACCATTTAAGGAATTAAATAAATAGAAAAGGAGAAATTATTATGAATCTTGCATTTATAGGTATGGCTGCGGCCCTTGGTTTATCTGCTGCCGGTTCGGCGTTCGGTGCCGGTTTTGCCGGAATGTCCTCGGTAGGCGCATGGAAGAAGTGCTACGCAAGCGGCAAACCTGCTCCGTTCATCATGATCGCCTTCACCGGTGCTCCGCTCACACAGACAATTTACGGCTTCCTGCTGATGAACTTCATCAACAGCGCAAACTGCGATGCCGGCATGGCTCTCGGCGTTGGCCTCTTTGGCGGCCTTGCCATCGGAATGTCAGCCCTCTTCCAGGGCAGATGCGCAGCTGCTGCATCTGACGCTCTCGGAGCGACAGGCAAAGGTACTGCAAACTACTTCATCGTAATCGGTATCGTAGAGACAGTAGCTCTGTTTACACTGGTATTCGGACTGCTGCTGCTTAACAGCGCAGGCTAAGCCTTACGATTTCAACCTGAAAAAAGCAGGGGCCTTCGGGTCCCTGCTTTAACTCGTTAGGAGCGAAAAATGATAGATTTCAAAAAACTGCAGAACGGAAGTGATATCCGCGGTGTCGCCATAGCTACAGAAGGCGGTCCGGAGGTCAATCTCAATAAGGAAGTCGCAGGCCGCATTGCCGGAGCATTCTGCTATCTGCTTTCAAAGAAGGTCAACAAGAACCCGGTGATGCTTAAGATATGTGTCGGCCAGGACTCGCGTATTTCAGGTGATGAACTTAAGGAAGGCATTCTGGAAGCTATAAGTCTCTGGGGAGCTGAGGGATATGATGCGGGGCTGGCCACTACTCCGGCTATGTTCATGTCCACGGTGCTTCCGCAGTTCGAATTCGACGGGGCCATAATGATCACGGCCAGCCATCTGCCTTATGAGAGGAACGGCTTCAAGTTCTTCTCCGCGGAGGGAGGATTCGAAAAGGAAGACATTACCGAAATGCTGAGGCTGGCAAGCAGGTATAACTTCATTGGCGGAGTATACGATAAAAATGAAGTTTCATTGATGCCTTTCTATGCTGCTTATCTCCGTCAGATGATCTCGCAGGGTCTTAAGGATATCCCGGGCTATCTTAAAGGGATGCACATAGTCGTAGACGCCGGTAACGGAGCTTCAGGATTCTTCGCGACGGAAGTTCTTGAGAAGATGGGCGCTGACATAAGCGGAAGCCTGTATCTTGAACCGGACGGCACTTTCCCAAATCATCCTGCCAACCCGGAAAACAAGGAAGCCATGGCAGCCATCTGCAAGGCCGTAAAGGACAACGATGCCGACCTCGGCATCATATTCGATACGGACGGAGACAGATCGGCGGCCGTAGGTCCGGGAGGAAAGCCTATAGCGCGCAATGAGAGAGTCGCGCTTGCGGCCGCTCTGGCCGCGGACGATTATCCGGGCGGAACAGTCGTCACGGACAGCATCACGTCTAACGAACTGCACGAATTTCTGGAGGGCAAGCTTGGCCTGAAGCACCTCAGGTACAAAAGGGGTTACAGAAATGTCATCAACAAAGCCAAAGAGCTGACCGAGGCAGGCGAGCAGGCATTTCTCGCAATCGAGACATCCGGCCATGCCGCGTACTCGGACAACTATTACCTTGATGACGGAGCCTTCCTCGCAGTGCAGATAGTGATCAATGCGGCCAGACTAAAGGCTGAGGGCAAGGATATAACCGCCCTCATGGATGGACTGAAATCACCTGCTGAATCCAAAGAAGTCAGATTGAAGATAAAGGCAGAGGACTTTGCGGCTTACGGCGCAGGCGTCCTCGAGGACTTCAGCAAGTGGGCCGAGTACTCAAGGGATCTGGAAATCGTGGAGCCTAATTACGAGGGAGTGAGGGTCAACTATGACATTGACGGGGCAAAGGGATGGTTCCTGCTGCGCATGTCACTGCATGATCCTGTAATGCCGCTCAATGTCGAATCGGATACCGGGGGCGGTGCGGACAAAGTTCTTGCTAAGATATACGAATTCATGAAAAACTATAAAGAAATAGAAATACCGGAAGCATAGTATAAACGGACCGGAATGGCAAAAGGATCAAAGAAACCTGCATCGGCGAATATGAGGGTGAGAAGGACGGCGATGAACGTCATCATGATTTGTCTTGCTCTCATCTGTCTTGTGTCCGGATTCAAGGTCTTTACCTTGCTCAAGGATTATAGGGACAACAGGTATGTATATGATAACCTTCCCGGCCACGATGAGGGCTGGACGGGCGATATAGACTTTGACTCGCTCAGGGCGATCAACCCGGATATTGTTGGATGGCTGTACTGGGAAGACACGCCTGTTGACTACCCGATAGTACAGGGCGAAGACAACGACAAATACCTGCACACTCTGTTTGACGGCACCTATGGATTCTTCGGTACGTTATTTGTTGACAGCATAACTGAGTCGCCGTTCAGGCAGTTCAACACCATAGTCTATGGCCATCACATGAAGGATGGATCGATGCTGGCAGCGCTCAGAAAACTGACTGATCAGAACTGGTGTGATGAACACCCGCAGCTCGAGCTTGTCACACCGGATGGCAAGTACCACCTTGAGATATGGGCATTTCTCAATCAGCCTGCAGACAGCAGCGTGTATACGACAAATTTCCACGATGCGGACATGCAGGCGGACTACCTGGGGTCTGTTCAAAGCCTGGCTGCTTACACGACTGACGTCAGCGTGTCGCCTGATGACATGATCGTCCTGCTGTCTACTTGTGTAGCCGCGGAAGGCGAGGCCCGTTACATTGCGGTCTGCAAAATGGTGCCTTGGTAGTAAAGAAAAGAGTTTCGTATCAGGGTTGGCAAAGATATTCAAAAAACCGCCGGAATATGATACAATTCACGCGTGTGTTGTAGGGAACTGAAAGGATTTGATTATGGACTACAAGATGACGATTGCAGGCCTCGAAAGGCATCTGCCTCTTTGCAAGGTCACAGACGACCTGTACATTGCAGGCTTCATTATGTTCAATGATGTGGAGATCACCGAAGCCGCTGCCAGAGAGCTTCTGAAGCAGGCGCCGGAATTCGACGTTCTCATCACAGCTGAGAGCAAGGGCATTCCTCTTTGCTATGAAATGGCGCGCCAGTCGGGCAAGCCTTACATCGTAGCACGCAAGGGAGCCAAGCTCTACATGCAGGATGTCGTCAAGGTCCAGGTAAACTCGATCACGACAGACCATGTGCAGACTCTTTGCCTTGGCAGAGACGAAAGAGAACAGATCGAAGGAAAGCGCACCCTGATAGTCGATGACGTCATCAGCACAGGCGAATCGCTCGCTGCTCTTGAGGCGCTTGTCGATACAGTCGGCGGAAACATTGTCGGCAAGTTTACAGTACTTGCTGAGGGTGAAGCAGCCGATCGTACGGATATCACTTTCCTCGAGTATCTGCCGCTGTTCAACTCTGACGGAACACCGCAGTAGAAGGATAGCGATCGACATTAAAAGAGTCGGACATCCGGGGATGCCTCAAAGAGGTATCCCTGTTTTCATGAGTCAAAAGAGCTCAGATTTGTTGGAAATCAAAAGAGCGCAAAAATGACGCTGCACATGACGCTTTTCGAACTGTTTGACTTCCAAAGTGTCAAAGTTGACATTCTCATGACGCTAAATCTGACGCTTTTACCTCTATACTTTAGATGTAAGATGAAATCCCCGGAAATCAACGGAGAAAAAACATGGAGAAAAAGAACAACGTAAGCAGCAAAGAAAAAACAAAACTGGTCAAGAGAGTACTGGCTATCGTGATGGCTTTCGCGATCGTCGTAAGTATGAGCATAGCGTACGCTCCTGACCGCTTTCTCAGAGCAAACGAAGAAGGCGAGACAGTCACAGAGCCTACAGTTACCGAGCAGGAAGTGCAGGTAGAAGAAAAGGCTGCTGAGGAAAAGAAGGAAGAAGCCGTTCCTCAGGAAGAGGAAGCAACTGAAGAGATCGTACTCGAAGACCAGTCCGGACAGAACAAGGCAGAAGAGCCGGCGGCCGCGGAGAATCAGGATGCTGAAGCCGCTGAAGAAGCAGTAGTTGAAGAGGAAGCCGTTGAAGAAGAAAAGACAGCTTCGATCAAGTTCTTCGCAGGCGGATCCGAGGTCAGTTCTGTGACCGTTGAAAAGGCCAGAGGCAGTAATCCGAGCCAGTACTGGAAAGACCTTACCGCAAAGGTGGTAGGAGCAGAAGATCAGAAATACAAGATCAGCTGGAGCTCCACAGACAAGACCATAGCCAAGCCGCTCACAGACAAGGTCGATACCAAGCTCTGCAACGACATCAAGATCCTCGGATACAAGCTGGGCACGGTCACCTTCACAGCGTCTGCTGATGTAAACGGCGAGACGATCAGCTCGACTATCACAGTCAACGTCGGAGAGTCTTCCACGTGGACTGATGGCGAGAGCGAGGTTGCCTGGGAGATCGCTCCGGGCGGAGAACTCAAGGTCAGCTCTACAGGCGGAACCGTGGATTTCGGAAGCGCTAACGCTCCTTGGTCTACATACAAGAACTCGATCACGACGGTCGTCATCGATGACAGCGTGACTTCCATAGGAAAGAAGGCGTTCAGCGGATGTTCATCCCTTGAGCAGGTAACTATAGGAAAGAACGTAAATACGATCTCCGCGGAAGCATTCACTGACTGCAGAAAACTGCGCGATGTCACATTCGCTGACAAGGAGTCCATCCAGACGATAGAAGCAGGAGCCTTCAGACACTGCGATCAGCTTACAGAACTTGATCTTTCGGGATGCGTCAATCTGAAGGTCATTGAGAGTGACCCTAACGACTGGACAAAGGGAGCTTTCTCATACGGCGGCAGAAACAATGTTGCTGAGCGCAACCTGATCAAGGTAGACCTGACGGGATGCAGCAATCTTGAAGAGATCGGAGACGGCGCGTTCTATGACCGCAGATACATCGACCTCGACATGTCCTCGCTGACAAACCTTGTAAGAATAGGTACAGGCGCGCTTGAGGACAAGCACGAGTTCAACAGAATAGATTTCTCGGTATTCACTAAGCTTAAAGAGATCGGCGAATTCGCGTTCAGGAATAACACGGGCGTTGTGACGATAGACATGTCCGGAGACAACGAGTACGCTCTCGAAGTCATACGTGCTGACGCCTTCGAGATCAGCCGCGGATTCTCATCGAATCTCACATCGGTAGATCTGTCGGGATGCCATCAGCTCACGACCATCGAGT
>JAFRVY010000075.1 GCA_017438285.1 Bacillota bacterium | reverse complement strand
TGCCACCTGCGGGGGCGGCCGCGACACTCTGCAGCTCGCGGAGTATCTCCGCGGCGAGTCTTTGCACGGGCAGATCGTAGCGATTGACATCCAGCCCGCTGCAATCGAGCGCACAAAGGCTTTGCTCGAGAGCAAAGGCTTCACACCGCAGCTTAATAGCGGTGACATCACGCTGCACCGCGGTTCTCACGAGGATCTGGCAGGTGTCATAAAAGACGTTCTTGGCGAAAGCCGCAAAGCCTGTCTCATCATTTTTAATCTCGGATATCTCCCGGGTGGTGACAAAAGTATCACCACAACAACCGCTTCAACACTTCACGCCGTAAGGTCGGCACTGGAACTTCTGGACATCGGTGGTCTCGTCTGCATCACCATGTACAGCGGTCACGCAGAAGGAGTCAAAGAAAAACAAGCTCTCCTGCAGTTCGCAGAAGAGCTTGATTCTCATGAGTATCATGTTTCTTATGTCAGCATGATCAACCAGCCAAAATGTCCGCCGGAGATTCTGCTGATCAGCCGCAAAGGCTGATTACTTTTTCTTTTTGAAAACTACTTTTACCGTGAGATTCTTTTTAAGCACAGGCGTGGTATATGTCTTCGCCCTTGCTTTTTTCTTGAGTTTGATATTCTTCGTTCCCACCTTGAAGGACTTGATCTGATACTTTTTCTTTGCCTTGACCTTGATCACTGCCTTGTCGCCTGGCTGATAGTATCTGTTCACCCCGGTAACTTTGCCGTGCTTGCCCGACTTTCCTTTACTGTACTTGATGTAGACAAAACCGTTAGCAACAGGAGCTGTCCAGGCGGAATCTTCGCCAAGTGCATAGATTTTTTTGCCTAAAGTGGTGGCATTGATGTTCGCCCCATATGGATCCCTCGAATAGTTGTACCCCGTATCCTGAAACGCGCCGCTCGTCGCGTTGAATGTAAAGGTGTCCCCGTAATCCTCTACAGGGGTGCCGATATATACGATACCACCCTTGCTGATTCCAATATTACCATCATACACCACATACCTGTTGGCGCCTCTCTTAACGACGCCGTCTACAGCGCCATCAAACGGAACGAGTGACTCCCCTACAGCTTTCCAATCGGTTCCATCATAGACAAGATTTTGAGGACACTCTTGTTCTTCAACGGAAACGCCTCCCTGACTTTCACCGTAGCCCAGAGTATATACAAGGTTTGTCCCTGTCTGAATTGCATGACCAAAGGCCCTTCCCTCAGGCAGACTTGCGTTACTCTTCGACCACTGTTTTTTGGCCGGGTCATAAACTATAACCTTATTGCTCAGACTCTTTGTAGCTGTATCGTATCCCCCGATAAAGTAAATCTTGCCGTTATATGCAGCCATCGCCCAATCCATTACTTTGTTCAACCCCTCTTGAAGCGTTCCGAGGCTTTTGTATGTGCCGGTTGATGGATTTATTTCTATGAGTTTGATTCCTAAGGACGCATATAAAACTCCATTCCCTGCGTAGTCAAAATCGGAATCACTATCTACGCCGATTTCTCTCGCAGCTTTTCCTGTATGCGTGAAGAACCATTCGTCCTCGTCTTCTGTTTTTTCAACAGCCTTTCCAAACTCGACTACTGCGTACAGCTTCCCTTTTATGCTTGCTATGTCTCTGCTTAACAGCATGTCATACATAGCAGTATTACTGAGATCACTCGTATTGAAGATGTCCTGAAAGTCAATCACTGAAATGCTCTCATATCCCGTATCCATTGCGTTTGGATCCAGGGCGAGAATGGAATCCATGGCGGAAGAAGTGGTATATATCTTTTTCCCGTCAGAAATAACTTTTCCGCCTTCGCTCAGGTCACCAACATCATTGACATTGTTATATGTTTCCTTCCCTCTTACGAGGTAAACATTTTTCTTTTGAGTCGCTTTCCCATTATATCTTGTAACTTTGACATCAACGAGATTATTGATCCAATTATATGTTGTTCCTGTTTCTTCATCAACAGTCTTGTTCTTGAGAGTTATTACTTTGTCTTTAACGCTGATGACGTCTGGTTCTATGTACGGTGCATCCCCATTCTCACCTGCAGCATATCTCATCTCAACCTTGAATTGATCGTCGCTTGGTGTAAATCCGGAACCGTTTATCACGACGGTATCATCTCCACCAACTTTTACACTTGAAATCCGTGGGCCAAGCGCTACCGGATCACCAGCGAAATCAAATTCGCCTCCGGTAATAACAGGTAGTTGCGGTTCACTTTCCTTTGCGAGCGATACCGTTTTATCGATGACATCGAGAGCAAAGTCTCCCGGATTTGCGATGGTTGCTCCTGCCTGCTTCATTTCTGCAGCTTTAAGGGCCACAGCGCCGGTAATGAATGGGGTCGCCATGGATGTTCCGCTCATATAATCGTATTTACCAAAATCTTCAGCGCTCAGGTTTTCCCAACTGACACCAACATCATCAATTGTAACTTCGTAGTCCCCTGCGCTTTCGGCATACAATACTATGACAGCTTTTCTCTGTTTTTCTGCGGCGTTAATGTCTTCATAATCCATTAGACATGGCATATCGTAGTGATCCCAGTAGTCTGGATCTTTTGACAGATAATAGCCGTAGAGATTTTTATAGTCTTCTATAAAGCCCCCGCTCAATGCCTGGTCACGCGGCACATCTATTGTCACCAGAAATGAGCTGTCTTCTGCTGCGGCTTTTCCCTGCACCATCATACTGAAATGAGGTGGACTTGTAATTGTCTCCTCAGTCATTTCGTACGGAAATGATACGAATGCATAAGAATCGCTCTTCATTCCTTCGAATGACATCTTGAAACTCTCATCGTTAAAGCCGCCTTCATCGACAATCTCTCCGGAATAGTCAACCCCGGCTGGAACGATTATATCTTCGTCTGTAGGTATGCCCCATGTTTCATCCACGTCATAGCCGTTGTAGTGTCTGGAAACATGATTGACGCCCGGATAGATTCCCGGATTGTAACACTCATAATTGACTGTCGAGAGGATGTCAGTTCCAGGTGCCGCAACATCTACGGTTTCTTTGCCGTAGTTCGAGAAGGAGACCAGATCGCCACCATTTTTAGTTGCCGCAACCACAATAGAATAATCCGATTCAATGTTTGAAGGGTACTCTGGGTTATTGTCATTATTTGCAGCTTCATTTCCGGCTGCAAACACAGAAACCGCACCCTTCTCTCCTACAATGTCTATAAGTGTGGCAAAAATGTCACTATCATCACCACCTCCCCAGGAGTTGTTGATTGCCCTGACCGGTTCTCCAAGGTCCAAAGCTGTACTGATGTAGTTATATGCCGCAATTTCTTCTGCATTCCATCCGTATCCGTCTTCATCGAGGATTCGACACGCCATGATTCGAACATTCTGGTTGACTCCGCTGATGCCAACACCATTGTTCCCGACTGCACCGATGATGCCTGCGCAGTGCGTTCCGTGTCCATTTTCGTCCATCGGATCATCGTCGCCTTTAACGAAGTCAAATCCACACTCCCCATGAAGATCCGGATAATGCGTATTATCCCACATATTTGCTGCGAGATCTTCATGCGTGTAATCGACACCAGTATCAACAACAGCAACGATCTCATCCGTTCCGTGAACAGTGCCCCACTCAGCCTCCACATTTGTTTCCTGCATGCTCCACTGCAGTGGATAATAAGGATCATTTACATCCAACGCATGTATTTTATAGTTCGGCTCCGCGTAAAGCACATTATCCTGCGATAACAGTTTCTTGATAAGCTGTTTCGTGGTCAGAGAATCTGACTTAACGAGAGCAATGTTAGCAAATCCCTTGGTTCCGGATTTCTTCTCTCCTGCCTTCGCTGGAGTTTTTTTACTGAAGTTCCAGGTGTCCAGCACCTTTATGTCCTTCACCGCTCCACTGCCGGATTTCAAAACACTTGTTGCTTTTTTATTTGACATCGAACTGCTATTTTTAAACATTACAATAGCCTGATGCTCCGCATATTCCGTTGCCGAAGGCTGCACAGGGTCTCCGATCATGCCTTTGCCGACCGCATAGGTTTCTCCCGTTGTCCAGGTAAAACCGAAGGTTACTGCCATGATCAGTGACAGTGCAATTCCGATAATTCTTTTCATGCTACAGTCCTCCTTCTGTTTCGACATAACTCCCCTTTTCGATCTTATCCCAGTCATCATCAATTCTTAATCCTTTTATATTGTTCTCCACCGTGCGGATAACCCCGCTATGAGAAACGATAACGATATTCTTGCCGTCATCTCCCGAAAGGATGTCGCGCAGACATCTGATGACTCGATACTGCATATCGTAGAAATTCTCTGATTCGTTGCCGGTTTTGAAAGTGAAAAGGTCTTTTCCTCTTCTTTCGTATTCCACCGGAAACTTTTCTTTTATTTCACGGATCGGCCTGCCGTCCCAGCCTCCCAGGTTGATCTCGCGAAGCCCCTGCAAAGGCTTGACCTTCACATCGCCTGCCGCGACGCCGTTCTCCGGATCGTCCACGACTGCCCCGCCGTCCTGCAAAGCCTTTGCGATGATATTTGCAGACTCTTTCGCCCTCGACAGGTCACTGCAGTAGACCGTATTGCTCCAGTCCGGCATGTCCTTTTCGATGACATTGCCGAAGAGGTCGCGTCTGACATCACCCGCATAATGCGCCTGCAAAACCCCTGCGAGTTTTTCGCCGACTTTCTGCATCTGGATCCTGCCTTCGTCACTGAGCGATACATCGTACTGTCCGATGAACATCGGCTCGGCATGCTGCTCAGTCTCCCCGTGGCGGATGAGAATGAATCTTCGTCTCGCTACCGCCACTTTGAGTTTCGTTCTGGTGAATCCGATCTCGACGAACCTGCGTATATCTTCATAACCCTCCGGCGTGTCCATATCCATGATACAGCCTTCCTCGTTTACCGGAATTCGGTCCATACGGTCCCAATATTTGTCCGTAATGGCTTTGAGGCCGCCCGGCCCGTCATAGGCAATGATCTCGTCCATGAACTGTGCCGGTATGAAGAGCGGGTGTCCCTTCTTGCCCTCAAAGGTCGGAACAGAGAAATTGTCGCCCGCTTCATCCATCATCTTTCGAAGCACGCTCACGCTGATCAGCGGACAGTCCACCGGAATCAGGAGAACGCCCCGGAAACTGTCGGACGCTTTTGCCTTTGCTGCTGCGAGCCCGGTCTTGATAGATGTGAACATGCCCTGTTCGTAGTCCTGGTTATACGCTTCGCAAATCTCGTACTTGCGAAGCACCGGCTGCAGTTCCTCTCTTCTGTGCCCTGTCACAACGATGGTCTCACCGACGCCGGCCGTCTGAGCCGCTTCAATGAGTCCCTCGATTGCGCTCCGTCCGTCCACGGGGAGCAAAGGCTTGAACTGCTGCATCCTCGAGGAAAGTCCTGCCGCCAGGATCACAGCACAGAAGTTGTTGTATTTATCAATTGTATCTTTGTGATATCCTATTCTCATTTTACTCTGGTGTGTGTGAATCATTTGCTAGTCCGCGTGAATGTTCGATACTTCTCTGAAACGCATTTCACGCTCGGCCTTCTCGGCGCGGACCTGTATCATTTCGGCAACGATGCTGACGCCGATTTCCTCCGGTGTCTCCGATTTGATCTCAAGACCGATCGGTGCGTGGACGCAGTCCAACTGCTCCTGTGTGAACCCTTCTTTCTTGAGTTCCTCGTAAAGAAGGCTGTTCTTTCTCCTGCTTCCGATCATGCCGATGTACGCGTTCGGCTTCGTCAGCGCCTGCCTGAGGACCGCCAGGTCGCCTCTGTGTCCTCTCGTCACGATGACGATGTAGCTGTCGTCGTCGGTCTCGATCTCATCGAAACAGTGGTCGAAATCTTCGCAGACGATGGTGCGTTTCGCACCTGGATAGCGCTCCGGATTGGAGTACTCCTGCCTGTCGTCTACGATCGTCACGGTGAAATCAACGTGTCGGAGCAAAGGCTCCAGGGCGTATGCAACATGGCCGCCGCCAAAAACATAGGCGTCGCTCTTCAGTTTGAACTCCTCGATGAAATTGCCCGGATTGGACGTGTCGATGAACTCCACCTCAACGGTGGCATCGCCGCCGCAACCCATGGCCAGAGCGTTCTCACCCTGCTGCTGCTCATCGAGAATGAATTCATAGGTGATCGGTTCTCTTGTTTCCATGACCTTTCGGCAAAGGTCCTGCGTTTTGGCCTCCAGGAGGCCTCCGCCGACCGTTCCGTAGAAATTGCCTTCCGGCGTCATGACCATAGCCGCGCCGCGCTTTCTCGGTGCGGAGCCTTTGGTCTCTATGACCTTCGCGATAACGAAGTCGATGTTTTCTTCTATGAATTTACGTGCGATATATGATATTGGCTGACTCATGTTTTTCTCCTAAAATATGCTTTAGATAGGCTTTTGTGCGATGAGAAGAAAGCTCCCGATCGTCCTCCCCTCATCGTCTTTGTCTTCAGTTCCCAGATCCTCAAACTGCATGACGCGAAAACCGATTTCGTCTTTCAGCTGGCTGAGCAGCTGGTCTTTGAAGAACACGCCCCGCAGCCTGAAGTCGACGAGCCGTTCGGTGGTGCCTTCGTCGCACTCCCCTTCTTTGTGAGGGATGCGCGCCTGACGGGCAGCCTCGATAGCCGTCGCCTTGACCTTGTTCGGATCCGGATTTTTTTCGTATTTGTCTCTGATAATGATTCTGCCGCCTTTCTTCATGACGCAGTAAGCTTCATGAAGCGCTTCGTCCGGCTGATTGATCTGACTGAGGGAGTCTTCCATGAAGACGCCGTCAAAGGTAAAGGATAAATAGTCATCCAAAAAACTCCCGTCGCCGAATTTGACTTCGATGTCGGGATGTTTGGCCTTCGCATTGCTGATTTTGACCAGATTGATGTCTATCCCTTCCGCTTTGAACCCCTTTTCGTTCAGATGATTGACAGTGTCCCCTTCGCCACAGCCAACGTCAAGTATCCTGCTTCCGGTCTTGAAGTTTGCCAGTGCCAGACCTCTATCTGTCGCGGTGAAATCGTTTGGCTTTTGTATAGTCATTCTGACCCTCCGTAACCTTTTGCTTTCAATTTCATATTATACACTATCGCAGTGCTCTTTACTACACTGATGTTATGTCTTAATAATGATACTTTCGATGCAACACCTTGACACGTTTTGTCGCGATTGGGTAAAATATTTATACGTATAACTATGTTTTCATTTAAACACTGATATAAGTTATTATCAAACGGAGGCAATTATGAATTTGAAGAAAATGACATTGAACATCAACGGCGCAGACCGTATGTTCATCTGTGATCCTGAGAAGGATACACTTGCCGATGTACTTCGCCGTATTGGCCTGACTGGCACGAAGATCGGCTGCGGCTATGGCGCCTGCGGAGCCTGCTCAGTCATCCTCGATGGCAAGGTTATCCGTTCCTGCACCAGAAAGATAGCCAAGGTTGAAGAGTACAGCAAAGTAACCACTATCGAAGGTATCGGCAGCGTCAACTATCCTCATCCGCTTCAGTCACTGTGGGTAGCTTGCGGCGCCGTACAGTGCGGCTTTTGCGTACCGGGATTCATAGTTTCTGCCTATCAGCTCCTGCAGGAAAATCCTGATCCTACAAGAGAAGAAGTCAGAGACTGGTTCACGAAGCACAGAAACGTCTGCAGATGTACCGGTTACAAGCAGATCGTCGATGCAGTAATGGCTGCTGCTGCAGTCCTGAGAGGCGAAAAGACAGTTGACGACTTCAGATATGACTGGAAGAAAGATATCGGCAACTTCTACGGCAAGCCGCTCGAAAGACCGAACGCTCTGCCTAAGGCATGCGGCGTATGCGACTACGGTAATGACGTAGAGATGCACATGCCGGCTGAGACCCTGAAGGTCGAAATGGTAATGCCGAGAATCACTCACCACGCTAAGATTCTGAACATCGACTACAGCGAAGCTGAAAAGATGCCTGGCGTAGTCAAGGTCATCACAGCTAAGGACGTTAAGGAACTCGGCTGCAAGAATTACTTCATGGCGTTTGGGTTCTCCGAAAGAACAGTAGAACTGCAGGAGCACCACCACATCCTCGCTGAGGACGAAATCAAGTGGTACGGTGACGTCGTTGCTCTGGTTGTCGCAGACACCAGAGAGCATGCAAAGGCAGCAGTTCCATATGTCAAGGTGGAAATCGAGGAACTGGAAGCTCACATGAATTTCCTGGAATCTGTTGCTCCGGGCGCTAGCCAAATCTACGACTGGATGCCTGACACCTACGCTCCGAACACTTACTGCCACCTGCCTGTACTGAAGGGCGATGACGAACATGTTCCAGAGCTGATCGAAAATGCCGCTTACTCGGTTGAAGGTTCATTCTATTCATCCAGAGAGCCGCACATGTCCATCGAAGGCGATGTTGCTCAGACTTATTATGATGAAGACAACAAGCTTTGCGTACACTGCAAGTGCATGACCCTCTACTGGGATAAGGACGAAATGGCAAACGCTCTGGGTCTGGATTCCGAAACAGAAATCCGACTTATCGAGAACCCTACCGGCGGCAGCTTCGGCTGGGCAATGAATGCGCACAACTGGACACTTTGCGCATACGCTACCATGGTAACGAAGATGCCTTGCTCACTGTCCATGGATTACAAGCAGTTCATGGCTGTTACAGGTAAGCGTTCACCTTCATATTGTAATGCACGTCTTGCCTGTGATGAAAACGGCAGATTCGTTGCCGGTGAATACGACATCGGTCTGGACGCCGGCTGCTTTGGCGAATTTACCGATGACAAGCTTACTAAGACATCCAGATTCATGTTCTATCCATACTACGTTCCAAACGTAGTCGGCATGAACAGATCCGCAGTTACCAACCATGTTTGGACAACTGCTTATAGAGGCTACGGTGCACCGCAGGCTTATACCGGTTCAGAAGCAATCGTTGACATGCTGGCAGAGAAGGCAGGTATCGATCCATTCGAGTTCAGATACATCAACATTGCGAGAACACCGGAAGAAACAAATATCAACAAACTTCCATATCTCCACTATCCAATGGAAGAAATGATGGATAAGCTGAGGCCTATCTATGAAGAGAAGAAGGCGGAAGTCGAAGCATGGAACAAGGATCATGAAGACGTCAAGAAGGGCATTGGCGTCGCATGGGGCGGCTACAACGTAGGTCTGGGCGGCATCGACGAAGCACACGTAGCAATCGAGCTTATGCCGGACGGAACCTTCAGAAAGTACGACACTTGGCAGGATCAGGGCCAGGGCGGCGACCAGGGTTCACTCATCTGTACTCTGGAAGCACTGAAGCCTTACTTCCCTAACATCACTCCTGATGATATCAAGCTCATCCAGGACGACTCCAAGTATTGTCCGAACACCGGTGAGTCCGCTGGTTCACGTTCACACTATGCAAACGGTAAAGCTTCCATCGTTGCTGCGAAGAACATCGCTGACGCAATGAGGAAGGAAGACGGAACTTACAGAACATATGACGAGATGGTCGCTGAGGGACTTCCTACAAGATATCCTGGTGACTGGGCAACCGTAGATGAGTACAACTACTTCTATGATCTCGACCCTAACGATGGTTCCGGCAACCCGACATACACTTATACCTATGCTCTGTTCCTGGCAACAGTCGACGTTGAAGTCGCAACAGGAAAGACCAAGTGCACAGGTATGACATGTGTTGAGTGGATCGGCAAACCTGGTAACATTCAGGCTGTTGAAGGCCAGATATTCGGCGGCATGCAGCATGCTATCGGATTCGCTCTCACTGAGAACTACGATGACGTTGACAAGGATTGGAATATGGTCAAGGCTGGTATCCTCTATGCCAATGACATTCCGGATTATCCTGAGTTCAACTACATCCACGTTGACGGCGAAGACCCTCGTGGTCCATTCGGTTCATCCGGAGCTTCCGAAGCATTCCAGTCAGCAGATCACATGGCAGTCATCAACGCTATCAACAATGCGGTTGGCGTAAGAATCTACGAGATTCCTGCAACGCCTGATAAGATCAAGGCTGGTATCGAAGCAAAGGCTAAGGGAGAACCTGATCCTAACAAGCCTGAGAAGTACTTCCTCGGATCCGAACTGTATGATGCAGTTGCTCAGATCAAGGCAAATCCAATGCAGCCAACTCTGCCGGACGACATCGAATTTGGTGAACTCGGTAAAGAAGGCGTACGTTGGAGGACTGATCAGGAAGACCAGTATCTCAACTACAGAGCTAAGATCAAAAAGTAGTTTCCCGCTGCACAATCACTTAAAAGAAAAACACGGACATGCTGAGCATGTCCGTGTTTTGTTTGTTTAATATCAGCCTCCCGATGTCTTGCCGTTTACTTTGATGGTCTCACCATCGTGGAGTTCCTCTTCCTCTTTTATTTTCTTACCGTCCCTGATCAGGAACCCATACAGTCTGGTCTTGCCCGGTATGATATTGAAATAGTCACACAGATCATAGCCGGTGGCTCCATCCGGAAGTTCAATAGTTGCAACGTTCTTCCATCCGTTGAGCTGTCTGACCGGACCATTGAATAGAATCTTTATCTTCATTATTTATCCTCACCCCTATCGATCGATATACTTAGCGAAAACCTGACGGGCTGCTTCTCCATCTTTTACACCGTTTATTATAGCACGTCCATCAGGAAATAGTTTGAAATCCACCTCATCATTTTTGAAGGTGGTGAAGAAACGGTTTCGTTTTGCTTCACCCTCTGTCTCCAGGGCGGCGACGATGCCGTCATAATCAAAAGTTCCGTCATCTTCCGGTGTGATCTGATACGCGTCGTGTCCGCAAAGGGAAGCTGTATAGTTCTTTTGTCTGCGTTCCAGCAGCGTATACTGATGCTTGCCGCAAACCGGGCACTCAGGATCCTTATCCACGTCGAAGAATTCCGTGTAACTGTCCCATGCGTCCATGGAGATCGCCTGCCTGCATACCGACTCTGAATCGAGCAAAAGCTTCATGGTCTCCGCCGCCTCATAGGACGCGACGATGTTGGTGATCGGACTGATTACGCCAACCGTATCGCAGGTGTCATAACTTCCTTCTTCCGGAAGTGGTCCGAGCAAACATTCGAGACAAGGCGTCTCGCCCGGCAATACATTCATCATCATTCCCCCGCTGCCGACTACTCCGCCATAAACATAACGGATGCCGTGCTTGTCACACGCTTCGTTGAGCAGGTATCGCGTTTCAAGATTATCCAATCCGTCAACAACAACGTCCACATCTGTGATCAACTTCTCGATGTTATATGGATTGACGTCAACGATCTTAGCCTCGATCTCGATCTCTGAATTCATCTGCGATATGTGCATTCGCGCCGCTTCAGCCTTTGGGAGCTGCTGCTTGACATCATCTTCGGTAAACAGCACCTGTCTCTGAAGATTGGTGAGTTCGACGATATCTCTGTCGATCAGTCTCAAATAGCCAACGCCTGCCTGCGCAAGCATGTTGGCAACGGACGCACCCAACGCACCGATTCCTATAATGCAGACTCTTGCGCCCTTGAGCTTTTGCTGGCCCTCAGATCCTATTGGATAGAATATCTCCTGTCTGTGATATCTTCCGACTTGCATAACTTTCCTCTTTCCTAAAAGGTTTAATATTTTCAAAAGCAGGGAACCGAGCCGATCCCCTGCTTTATTATATCATCAAATGACAACCGTTTAACTAACCGATTCGGCCCGGCTTATTCCTCCGGAATAGCCGGATTCTTGCGGATGTCTTCCATGGTTTCCTTGAAGTCGGATCCCAGGAAATACTTCTCAGGTACGTTCGGATTCGGTTCTCCCTTAGTGAGAGCATCGATACCTGCCTTGACCTTCTCCGGTCTTGCCGGCAGTTCGTGGATCCTTACGCCTGTCGCGTTATTGATGGCGTTGATGACTGCCATGTGGTCGCCTGACTGGAACGCTTCCGATCCGCCGGATGAACCGAACGGGTTCGTGTTTCTTGGCGTGCACATGTGGATGAGCTCGATGTCATCAGGCAGCATGTTCGCTGTTGCGATTCCCATGCCTGCCAGATTGTTGTGCTTCTTGACATCGTCGTAGTCTTCCCAGAGTGCATATCCGATCGAGTGAGCGATTCCGCTGTAAGCCTGTCCGTCGAGGCAGACAGGGTTGCCGATAACGCCTACGTCATCGATGCCGACCAGTCTGTCAACAGTCGTCTTACCATTGCTCATGTCAACGGATACGACAGCCATGTACAGGGAATAGGTGAACGCAGGAGTTGGTTCGCCCACGCCTGTATCAGGATTCAGGTCTGACAGCGTATCGTCGTCCGAGTTGGTGTACTGCGCATCGTATCTGAGCGGCAGTCCCTCTGCGACCATTTCATCGTATGTTCTATAGGTTCCGTCCGGCTTACGCATGGCGTCTTTCATCTTTTCGACAGCCATGACGAGAGCCTTACTGTTCATGTAGTGCTGACGTGATGACGCGGATGAGCCGGAGTCAACGCCGTAGATACTGTCGTTCTGACGGAGTATGATATCCTTGCTCGTTACGCCGAATTCCTTCAGCGCTTCCAGCGTGATGATCAGTGAACCCAGATCGCCGCCCTGTCCTACGTCCTGCCATGTATCGTACTTGATGAACTTGCCGTCCGGTGCGATCTCGATACCCAGCGTGCACTGGTCAGCCGCGCCTTCTGTTACGTTGTAGCCGCCCCATGCGATACCGACGCCCTTCTTGACGTCTTCGTGATCCTTGTTCCACTCGGCTACCCGAGCCTTTGCTTCTTCGTAGATCGGCTTGAGCTTATCCATCATGCCTTCCATCGGATACTCTCTGTAAGGCTTGCTGTTAACGTTGAGGTCGCCCTCTCTTGCTACGTTGATGTATCTGATATCGAATGGATCCATTCCGATCTTCTCAGCCATCATATCCATCATCGCTTCGGAGCAGGTATATGACTGCGGTGAACCGTAGCCTCTGTACGCCGTTCCGTAGTTGTGGTTCGTACATGCAACTCTTGCAAGACCCTTTACGTTCGGTACGTTGTAAGGGAAGTAGCAGAATCTTGCCGGTCTCCAGGTCAGGTCGTCGCCCAGCTCGTTGTAGGAACCGTGGTCAAGACCAAAGTCCCACTCAGCTGCGATGATCTTACCGTTTTCGTCGCAGGCAAGTCTCGAGTTGGAGAATGATGGAGCGCGCTTTCCTGTGTAAGCCAGATGTTCCTGATAAGTCATGGAAACAGCTACCGGCATATTGTCGCAGGCAAGGCATACTTCTGCAGCCAGTGCATATGACTGTCCGAAAGTGGACCATCCAAATGATGCGCCCGTAGGATTTGCAATAACGCGGATCTTCTCCTGCGGAATGCCTGTTGCTTCTTCGATATCAGCAAGGTGCGCTCCAATAGCCATCGCCTTGCAGTGTACGCAAAGCATGCCGTCTGCGGAGAAGTAAGCCTGGATCGTATCAGATTCGATCTGTCCGTGAGGTTCTCTCTGTGAATAGAAGCTTCCTTCGACTACGTACGGCGCTGTCTCAAAGAGCTTGTCCGTATCGTGACCTGCTCCCTTGATGGTCGGCTGGATGCACCACATGTTCGGGTGATCGTCGTGGATACGCATAGCGTCAGGCTTAACAGCATCCAGATAGTTTCTGTATTCCGGAAGCTGCTCGTAATCAAAGGTTACCTTTGCCGCAGCTTCTCTTGCATGTTCTTTTGTATCAGCAACAGCGACAGCGATGCAGTCGCCATAATTCATGATCTTGTCTTCAGCTATTACGTAGTGGGATTTCTCCGTTGCCAGTGTCCTCGGTGAGAAACTGAAGAATGCAACTCTGTTGTCGCAACCGACTGCCTTGACATCCTTCGCTGTAACGATCTTGTAAACGCCCGGCATCTTTTCTGCTTCTGATGTATCGATGCTCTTGATCTTGGCATGGAATGTTACTCTCGGCTGTACCATGACCGCGTGCAGCGTTCCCGAAGGCATCTTCATCTCGATGTCGTCGCCGTAGTCCTCTACGCCGCAGACTCTTGCCAGATTGCAAGGACGGAGCAAAGGCTTGCCGTACTGTTCGCCGGCAGGTGCTTCAGGAGTTTCGAGATCCTTCACAGAAATCTCGCCCCTCATGCACTTGGCTGCCAGCATGACAGAATCAACGATCTGCTTATATCCCGTACATCTGCAGATGTTTCTGTGCTTTGTGAACCAGTCGCGGACTTCTTCTCTCGTCGGATCCGGATTTTCTTTCAAAAGCTGATAGGTTGAAACGATGAATCCAGGGATACAGAAACCGCACTGTACAGCGCCGTGATACATGAACGCCACCTGAATTGGATGCAGGAAGTTCGGTTGTCCGATACCCTCGATGGTGGTAACTTCACTGTATTCTTCTACTTTTGCTATTTTCTTTGTGCAGGAACGGACGACTTTGCCATTCAGAATGACAGAGCATGCGCCGCAGACGCCTGTGCCGCAGCCTACTTTCGTTCCGGTAAGACCAAGACGGCGGATGACATCTGCCAATGTATCCTTTTCAGGATTGCAGATGAACATTCTGTCTGCGCCATTGATCTTGAGAGTCATTTTCTGTAAGTTCATGATTTCCTCCATTCGATAATTGACTATATGACTTGTTTGTTTTTGTCGCCATTCATACAAAAAGTTTATCAGTTTACAGTATTATCGTCAATCACAAGTTTGCTGTCAAAACCGCACAAAACGTGCTGTTTTCAACGTTTTGGGTATTAAAAAAAAGCGACTACTTTGTCCATGATATGTTATACTTTTAATAAGCAAGCAAAGGAGTTAATAATCATGATATATCTCGATAACGCAGCTACTTCGTGGCCGAAACCGGAAAGTGTATATACGGCCGTATCGGAGTCCCTCAGAAGGGGCGGCAATCCGGGCAGATCCAACTCGGAAAAATCACGTCTGGCTGCCACTGATATGACGGAAGCGCGCGCGGTTCTGGCCCAGCTGTTTCACATTGCTGACCCGAATCGCATCGTCTTTGCGCTCAACGCGACCGATGCTATCAACCTGGGTCTTCAAGGCATGCTGAAGCCGGGCGATCATGTGATCACCAGTCAGATAGAGCATAACGCCGTTACCCGTCCGCTGGCCTATCTTGAAGATGCCGGCGTACACGTTACAAAAGTCTCCACAGACCCCGTCAAAGGCGCTGACCTAAATGAGATCCGCGCAGCCATCTGTCCGGAAACCAAGCTGGTCATTATGAGCCATGCTTCCAATGTCACGGGAACCTTGAATCCGATCGAAGAAATCGGCGCCATCTGCCGTGAGGCAGGCGTGCCGTTCATGGTGGACGCCGCCCAGTCGGCAGGCGCGGTCCCTATCGATGTTGTCAAGATGAATATCGACCTTCTGGCCTTTCCTGGGCACAAGTCTTTGCTCGGACCAACGGGAACCGGCGGCCTTTACGTGTCGGAAACCGTATCGCCGCATCCGATCAGATCGGGCGGGACGGGCGTCTTCTCAGAAGTGCGTCTGCAGCCGGAGCAGCTCCCTTATTACTACGAAGCAGGAACCCAGAACGCTGTTGGTCTGGCAGGCCTTTGCGCGGGAACGCGCTACATTCTGGAACGTTCGGTCAGCGGTATCTATCACGAGGAGCAGCAGATGCTCCAGCACCTGATCGACGGGCTGGCCGCCATTCCGGGCGTGGTCATCTACGGGCCGCTGACATCGCCTCGCGCGGCAGCCGTCTCCTTCAACATCGAAGGTATGGACTGCGCTGATGTGGCGATGATTCTGGAAACATATTACGATATTTCTGTCCGTTCAGGACTGCAGTGTGCTCCGGACACCCACCGCATGCTCGGGACTTTTGATCTCGGCGGAACCGTGCGCGTGAGTCCGGGTCTGTTCACCACCAAGGAGGAAATCGATACTTTCTTGAGCGCTGTCAGTGAAATCGCACAGGGAGACTAGCATGAACCAAAACAGCAAAGAAACGCCGTTTCCGAACGAATCCTTTGCGGTCGTTCGCGCACCAATCGATCAAAAAACAGGCAGGCCTTTCGAGGCCTGTTCTTATGCGCTGTTTCCGGGAATCACCCTCGCACAGTCAGAACCGAAACTCGTGGTTTTGCTGTACGATTCGCTGCTTCATCAGCATCCCGACACAGCGATGTTTCTGTACAAAGGCTACGGTTCCGACCCGCTGCTCAACCGCAAGTATCAGCAAAGGCTTCTGAGCCAGTGGCGCGCACTCGGCAAGCCTACGGTCATCCTGACCACGCCGGAAGACAGAAAGTTCTTTCGCGGCAGTCTCGGCGAGATCCCGACCGTATCTCTCTATGACGAGCTGATTGCAAACAGCATCAGCGGCGGATGCAGCCGGGAACTGTTTCGCCTTTCGGAACCGGAAGAATACGGATTCAGGGATGCCGTTGCAGAACTGGCGGACAACATGGGCGCCGTCATCTATGATCCTGAGAGCAGCGACGTGAATCCTGCTGATGTTTCGCGCATTCCGTTTTTGACGAGCAGCATCGAAGTGCGCAATTCCATGAAGAAACGCGGCTTCGACGCCGTTCACATCCTCGAGCTGGTTTACGGGATGGGAGATTCCAACACCCACCTGGTACACGTGCACGATGGGAATCACGAACACAGCCACGAGGCGCCGCAGGTTCGGGAAACTGCACAAAGCCCGAAAGAGATCGCAGCGACAGAAGCGCTATTTGATGTGCAGGCACAGAAGAAGAATCTTCAGGATCTGCACGATGCATTGCTTGCTTTTTTCTGGGGAGAATAACTGGAGATATATATGACTGACAACAAAATGATTACCGCTGCTGAGGCGGTCAAAAGTGTAAAATCCGGAGACAGGGTCTATGTTGGGACGAGCAGCAGCTTCGCTTATGAACTGCTTGACGCTCTCTACGACCGCAAGGACGAACTCGAAAACATCACTCTTCTTTGTTCCATGTCCATCAGCCCGTGCAGGATGTTTGACACGGACTGGCCGACGGACATCCCGCCGGGACAAAAGGGAAACCCATTTACATTCAATACATTCTTTCTCGGGGCCGGTGAACGCAGGGCGCACAGAAAACACAACATGGCCTTTGAGTTCACATCCTTTCATTTGAGTCAGGTGGATCTGTGGATTCGAGAGATCGGAAAGCCGGACATCAGTTTCCTGCAGGTCTCAAGACCTGACGGGGACGGCAACTATTCCTACGGCTCCGCGGGCATCTGCGATCACAAGTACGTGGTCCAGGAAACGCGCCGGGAGATCTTCCTCGAAAGCAACACGGGAAGCCCATACATTCTCGGGCACGACAACCTGATCAGTGGGAATCATCCAAAGGTCGCCGGCATCGTCTATACGGACAACAACGCGCCGGAACTGATGCCGGATGAGATCGATGATATCTCAAGACAGATCTCCGGACATGTTGTGGCTGAGGTTCCCGATGGCGCTACCCTGCAGCTTGGCCTTGGCAAAGTCTCGACGGCGATCGGCTACGATCTGAAACACCGAAACGACCTCGGCATTTTCTCCGAGCTGTTCAGTCAGCCGATGATGATGCTCATGAAAGAAGGCAACGTCACCAACAAATGCAAAGGCTTCATGGACGGGAAGAGCGTCTTCTCCTTCTCAGCGGGAACACAGGAGATGTACGACTTCATGGATCACAATCCTGAGATCTACGGCGCGCCGTTCCCATTCGTCAACGATGCGAGACGCATCTGCAGGAACAAGCGCATGATTTCCATCAATTCCGCTATGGCCGTCAATGTCTACGGCGAGGTCGCAGCGGACGCCATGGGCTTCCAGCAACAAAGCGCTGTCGGCGGACAGCTTGATTTCGTCAAAGGCGCCCAGTGGTCGGAAGGCGGCAAGTCCATCATCGCCCTGTCTTCCTCATTCGTGAAGAACGGACAGCGCAGGAGCAAGATCACGCTGGAACTGCCATACGGTACGCCGGTCACGACACCGCGCAGTGAGGTGCAGTATCTGGCCACCGAATATGGCTGCATCAACCTCAAGGTCCTGAATATGTCAGACCGCGTCCGTGCCATGATCCGTCTGGCCCATCCGGATTTCCGGGACCAGCTGACCCAGGAAGCAAAGGATGCCGGGCTCATATAACGAAGAATAAACAGAAGAGACATAAAAAATTGACCGGGCATCTGCCCGGTCGTTTTATTTACATTATATATATTGCCTAGTCGATCATTCTTCTGATGCAAAGAATCGTTCCAGGAGCGTGGACGTTGCTGATAACGATACCTACTCTGGAGTTATATGCGTGGATGATCTTGCCGTCGCCCATGTACATCGCATAGTGGCCAGGATAGTAAACGACGTCTCCGGCCTTGGCTTCTGCCAGGCAAACGCCCTTGCCTACTTTGTAGATGCCCATTCTAGGAACACCAACGCCGAAGTGATTGTACAGCGCATAGATGAATCCTGAGCAGTCACATCCGTTGGTCAGGCTCGTGCCGCCCCATCTGTACGGATTGCCGAGGAAGTTCTTGGCAAAGTTGACGACATTTGCTCCATCTCCGCTTCCCATCAGGGAACCTGAGTAATCCTGGAACACGGTGTCTGCAGGGCGAGTCTTTGTACCTCTGCTGATGAGCTTGTCGATGCTCTCCTGGATAACCGTCTTGTCGACTTCTTCTGAAGTGATCATGTTGCCGTTGACGCTGGTCTGTTCCTCAGTGACGACCTGGCTGCCGGCCACGCCTTCTCTTTCGACGTTTTCGTTGCCTTCATAATCGCTGTCGTTATCCGTGTAGGTGACGCCCGCCTGAAGTTCCTTGATGGATCCGGCTTCTGCGCTGATGGTTACAGCAAACATCGGATCTTCGGTCTTATTGCTGTCCAGGATGGTCTGTACAGCTTCTTCTTTAGTCAGAACCGTTTCAGGGGTATCCGTTCTTTCGAGCTTCTTAGGCAGAACCTCGATCTTCTTATCGATTGTAATTGAATTGATCTGTGCGCCTTCCGGGGCGTACTGATCCATAACTGTTGAAATGACGTCCTCTGCAGTTTCCTGGTCCTCCACGAGGAAGAGTTCCTCGCCGCCTGCCGTGATCACATACGGATCGGTGACCTTCGTACCGTCGGCATAAACCGCATATGGCTGCATGGCCTCCGCAACGATTACGATGCCGCCAAGCAGGATTACCGCTGCTGACAGAATGGCCGTCATCATTTTCATATGCTTCTTTGCAAATTTAACCATATAACAATGCTCCTTAATCTAGGCAAATATTATACTACTTTTTTGTAATTTTATCAACACCCATATATGGACGCAGAACTTCCGGAACCACTACAGAACCGTCTTCCTGCTGGTAGTTTTCCAGAATCGCAGCAACTGTTCTGCCGACCGCAAGGCCAGATCCGTTCAGTGTGTGTACGAATTCCGGTTTGCCCTTTTCTTCCGGTCTGAATCTGATATTCGCTCTTCTCGCCTGGAAGTCTTCGAAGTTCGAACAGGATGATATCTCAACATATCTGCCGTAGCTTGGCATCCAGACTTCGATGTCATAGGTCATGGCCGATGAGAATCCCAGATCGCCCGTCGAAAGTCTTACGACTCTGTACGGGATCTCCAGTCTTTTGAGTACTTCTTCAGCCGCAGCCGTCAGTGACTCCAGTTCATCGTAGGATGTCTCAGGCTTTACGAACTTGACCAGCTCAACCTTCTGGAACTGATGCTGTCTGATCAGTCCTCTCGTATCCCTTCCGGCGCTTCCTGCCTCAGCTCTGAAGCAAGGTGTGTAAGCGGTGTGATAAATCGGAAGCTGACTTGCGTCGAGAATTTCGCCATCATAAAGGTTGGTTACAGGAACTTCTGCAGTCGGAATCAGGAAGAAATCCTTCTGCGGAATGTAGAACATATCCTCCTCAAACTTCGGCAGCTGTCCCGTGCCTGTCATGGCCATTCTGTTGACCATGAACGGCGGCAGGATCTCTGTGAATCCGTGTTCCTCCGTGTGGAGATTCAGCATGAAGTTGATAACCGATCTTTCGAGTCTCGCGCCCAGGCCTTTGTAGACCGTGAATCTGGCGCCGGCGATCTTCGCCGCTCTTTCGAAATCCAGAATATCAAGATCTTCGCCCACATCCCAGTGAGCCTTCTCCTGGAAATCGAACTTCGTCGGTTCACCCCATTTTCTCAGTTCGACGTTGTCGCTGTCATCTTCACCTACCTGTACGTCTTTGTACGGTGTGTTCGGAACGTTCAGCAGCGCGTCATGGAGTTTCTCCTCATATTCGCTGACTTCGCTGTCGAGAACCTTGATCTTCTCGCTCAGCTCTTTCATTTCAGCCATGAGCTCGGTAGTGTCCTTGCCCTCTTTCTTCATGATTGGGATCTGCTTTGACTTGACCTTTTGCTCATTCTTCATCTGCTCAACGGTCGAGAGGATTTCTCTTCTCTTCAGGTCATATTCTCTGACGTCGTCGATACCGAAATCGCCTTTCAAGCGGGATTCCACCGACTTCTTGACTCCTTCAAAGTCTTCTCTGATTCTTTTGATATCTAACATTTGCGCCTCCTAATCAAAACAGATTCTTTCTGTATATTGCATATAGTTCAACGAGTTCCTCAAACTTCTCCTGCATTTCTATCTGGAGGTCTGAAGCCTTCGCATAATCCTTGTCCTTGAGTGCGTTGATGACCTGTGCGAGGATGCACGTCTTGTCCAGTGAGTTCTTGCCGAGTTCGTCTCGCAGGCGCATCGCCTTGCCCCAGAAGTGTCTGTCGTAGTCGACGCTTTCGTCGTCTGTATGCTTGCGTCTGCACTTCCTCAGAAGTTCCATGGTCTCCGGAACGGTTCTGTTCTCCAGTTCCGTCGCCCACTGTTCGAGAACGGCTTCCCGATAGGAGCTAAGCGCTGCGTCCGTCATGACATCGTCACGTTTGAAGATCTCCAGCTTCTCCGGATATTTCTCAAAGGCCTGCAGGTTTTCCCAGACGGTTCTCGGAGCGTTTCCAAAATACCTGTCACGCTCCTCCTGCGTGTACCCGTCGAATACGTTCATTTCCGATCTGTACATCCTGTCGGTATCCAGATAGAAATCCTCCTCACCGTAGCCTTTGGAGATGGACTTTTCCAGATCCTCCGGCGTCTTGCTGTGCTCAAGGGCTTCCTTGATGCCGTCCAGCATCGCCATATAGGATGCTGCCAGCACGAGATAAGTATTGCTTCTAGGATTCGGCGATCTGAGCTCGAATCTGGTCGCTGCCGGATTGCCGACTTCTCTGACCAGACCGACAAGTACGGTTCTGTTTCTCGAAGGCTTGCTGGCATCGTGTCCCAGTGAAGTTACGATACAGACCGGCGCCTCGAATCCAGGCTGCAGTCTGTTCAGGGAGTCCGTCGTGGAGCTGACGAACGGATTGATCACGTCATAGTTCTTGAGCAACCCCATGAGTGCCCCGAATCCGACCGGACTCAGAAACTGATTGTCCAGATCCGCCGGTGAGAACAGATTTACATTTCTGCCGTCCTTGAGCTTCGCCGCAACGCCCATATGGGTATGCTCGCCGTTTCCGGCAACGCTGTCCATAGGTTTTGCAAGGAAGGTAACGTCAAGTCCGTAGGTCCTGAAAATATCACGAACGACGTACTTGATATGATTTTCGTTATCGGCAGCCTGTACCGGTGTTGAATACTTCCAGTCGATTTCCAGCTGCTCCATGACGTGGTCGTACTTGCCCGAATTGCCGAGTTTTGCCTTGACGCCGCCGACTTCCTTGTGACCCATTTCCATTTCGAAGCCGTACTTCTGGAGAACGAGCAGCACTTCCTCAAGTGCCGTTCTGACCGGACCTGTCGTCCTCTTCCAGTACTGTTCTTTCAGCATCTGCGCTGTCGAAAGCTGCTCTCTGTCAGCGTCATCGTCCGGCGTCTTGACCCAGAATTCCAACTCTGTTGCGGAGGTTACAACGATCTCGTCGATGTCGTCTACGCTGTCGATATCCAGGTATTCGAAGACGTATGGATGCTCCTGCAAAAGTTCCAGGAGATCCTTCTTAAAATTGTCGATCGCATCTCTGAGAATGACTCTGGAGCCGACTCTCTCGTCGTCATTATGGACGAGGGATGACGGGATTCTCAAAGTCCCGACAGGAAGTCCCGTCCCCGGATCCGGATAGTTGAAGTTGTGGTCCACGAACCAGTTGACCGTTCTGTCCGGAATGATGTCGACCTTCGCATCGTTCAGCTCCGCAATGTGCGGGAGCACTACACTGGATCCGTCGGTCTGAACACCGTTGTCCAGGAATCCTTCAATGTCTTTGAGGAATTCCTCAACAGGGATCTTCTCGTCGGTGTCGTTACCGCCAACGTCGATTCCTACGAGTGAAACGAATTTGACTTCCGGATGGGAAGTCAATGCGTTCCTGATTTCTTCTTCACTGTGCTGATCTGCAGGAAGTGTATAGAGCATCCTGTCCAGATCGTAATTAAGCATTTCGCCTTCCTCCTGTTTGGTTCTAAAAAACATAGAGCATTCCCAAAAAATCTTCGACTTTCCGGGAATGCTCTTGATCAAATATCTCTAATTAATTCAGCATGTTCAGATACTTTTCGAGTTCATCCATGTACTTGCCGTACTTCTCCCAGTTGCCTTCCTTGAGTGCATCCTGAGCCTTATCGTATGCTTCCTGACACTTCTGGATGATTTCGGTCTTGGAGAGTTCCTTCTTGCCGTTGTCCTGCTGGTCATCCTTCGCTTCTTCACCCGACTTGCTCTCGTGTGCACTTCCTTCGCCGAACATTGAGTTCAGTGCCTCAGCAAGGGTTGCCTCATAAGCGATGTCGTCGTTGAATACAACGATAACTCTCTTGACTTCCGGAATACTCGAGTTGGTTGCTTCCAGATATACAGGTTCTACATACAGCAGTGAGTCTTCGATAGGAATGACGAAGAGGTTTCCTCTGCTGTACTTGGATCCTGATGAATTCCAAAGTGAGAATTCCTTTGAGATCTCGGTGTTCTGGTCGATCTGAGCTTCTATCTGCATTGGACCGTAAACGATCTTGCTCTTAGGCATCTGATAGAGTACCAGCTTGCCGTATTCCGCTCCGTCATTTCTTGCAACCAGGAGACCCATCAGGTTCTTCTTGTCCTTCGGCGTGAATGGAATGGAGTTTACGAACTCTGCACTCTTCTCGCCCGGCAGCTTCATGATGTAGTAGTTCGGAGTCATGGACTGTTCTTCAGTTCCATAGATCTCACTTGCAATCTGCCAAAGGTCCTCGTTCTGATAGAATACCTTGACATCATTCATGTGATATCTCTGGTATATCTCAGCCTGGATGTTCAGCAGTGTTCCCGGATATCTGATATGAGCTCTGATTCCTTCCGGCATGTCCTCGATGTCCTTGAAGAGCTTCGGATAGATATTCCTGAAGGTCTGTGCAATCGGATCAGTCTTGTCTACGATGTAGTAGTCCGTATTTCCGTTGTATGCATCGATCACTACCTTAATGGAGTTTCTTACATAGTCAACATCAGTCTCAGCATTGTAAGGTTCTGAGTAAGGATATCTGTTCGTTGCAGTATACGCATCTACGATCCAGTAAAGATGTCCGTCAACTGTGATCATGTACGGATCTTCATCGTAATCGAGGTAAGGCATGATCGTTCTAACTCTCTTCTCGATATTTCTGTTGATGAGGATCTTTGAGCTGCTCTTGATGTTTCCTGATACGAGCATCTTGAGTGACTTCTCTCTTACGGAGAACATCAGTCTCGTGATCGGATTCATCTTGATTCCTGCAGTGCCTTCATACTGACAGTACTTGTTGTTGTTTCCATCCGGATAGTCGAATTCGTCTTCCGATGTATTTACAAGTACATAGTCGTTAGTGATCTCACCATAGTAGATCTCAGGATCTGTGATCTGCACGTCTACTGCTGATTCAGGCGGAATGTTCTGGATGAGCATATCCGGCTGACCGCTGGCAGTGATCTTGTCTACACGTGAAAGCGTAGCGCCGTATCCGTGAGTATACTTCAGGTGTTTGTTCAGCCATGTTCCGCTGATCCTCTCCTCATCGATTTCTCTCGGTGAGAGGAAGGTCTGCGTGTAATCGCCATCTATCGTGTATCTGTCGACATCTACATCATGGAAGGTGTAGTACTGTCTGATACTCTGTGTCTGGTTATAGAAAGTCTTTGCAGGATCATAGTCGTTGATTCTGATGTTGGAGATCGTCTCTTCATTGTTGGCTATATCCTTGCTGTCCAGATCCGTCGTGGCCTTGAACGCTTTCATGTCAACATTGTCCAAACCGTACGCATACTGGGTGTATTCAATGTTTCTCTCCAGGTACTTACTTTCCTTGTTGATTTCATCAGGGGATACGATGAAGTTCTGTACAACGAGGGCTGCACCTGTTCCGAGAAGGCCGATGGCGATCATAACGGCAGGAACCGCAACTGCTGGCTTGAACTTCTTCTTCGTGATACCAACCGCAAAACCTATTGCAGCCAGTACCGAAAGTACCATGAGAATTCTGTACATCCAAAGAGTTACGTTAACATCCGTAAATCCTGCGCCGTAAACAGCACCGGTGCTTCCAAAGAGCAGGTCATACTGCTTCAGGAAGAAGTGTACGCCAACCATGAGGAAGAACAGAATGCCGACGATGATCAGCTGCTTTTCAGCGATGTGGATCATCAGTCTGAAGTTCTGATTGTCAAGCTGCTTCTTCGGTGCCGGCTTTTTCTTGAATCCGCCGCCGCCTCTGAACTGCTTGGTGAACTTTCCGAACATATCGTTGATCTCACTGAACGGATTGTTGTCGTCACCAATGGTGCTTCCAAAATCGAATTCGTCATCGTCGCCGGTGTATCTGTCGTCATCAAACTCAAAGACATTGTCGTCTTCTTCCTGTGTGTTTTCCTCGACAGTATCGAAAATCTTCGGCGTTCTCACCGTGAGCAATATGAGATAGTACACGACAGTGAGAATCGCAAAGGCTACAATCAGCGTGATGATGATATTGTTCAGTTCCTCAATGAAATTCAGCTTGAATACATAGAACGAAATGTCTATGTGGTATAGCGGGTCTTTGATATCAAAAGGCGTGCTGTTGACGAATTGCAGTGTCTGGAACCAAAGCCTCGTGACGGCGAAGTAAGTCGTTACGACGCCAAAAGCTCCGCCCAGTCCCCATGAAATGAGGTTCAGCCTCTTTGAATCAAATTCCTCATCAGAATCAACTTTCTTGACATATCCCTTCTTAAGGAACTTGAGATATATGTACGCAAGGAAGGTGATAATGATGAAAGTTGGTATACCTATCTTGAGCTGTGTAAACAACTTGGTAAGGAATACTGATACATATGTCAGTTCTCTGAACCAAAGGAAATCAGTAATCCATCCAATCAGTGCGACGAACAGCAGGATAATAAGGAGTATTACGATTATTATCCCTTTGACGCCTAATTTTCTCTTTTTCTTAGTAGTATTTTCCTCCAAAGTAGTCCTCCTTTATTCCCTCGGCATTAACCCATGATGACAATGTCATCTGATGTGGTCTCTTCTCCCGTGATTAAGTGTATGATCTTATTAAGCTGGTTGTCGATGGTTTCAGCAGCCTGGCTCTGTGGTGCCAGGAACCTGATTCCAATACTAGCGAGTTCAAGCGCGAATATGATGATAAGCAGAACCAGAATGACCTTGAGAACAACCTTTCCTGCTCCACCCTTTTCACGTTTCTTTTCATCGGCAGGTTTTGTCTCTTCCTTTGTCTCCGCTTTTGCCTCTGCTTCTGCAGCTGCAGCTGCCTGCTGAGCCTTAAATGCTTCCGCTTCTGCTTCCTGCTGCGCTCTGAGCTTGGCAGCCTCTTCTTCACCGTAGCTGTCAAATTCACTCATCAGGTCTCTCTTCGTGAATTCGCTCTCAGGCATGATCATTGTATCTTCAAGACCCGGTTTGTTTTCTTCGCTCAGTTCTGCATCAGGTTCCGTTGTCGGTTCTTCCTTTTCGGCAAAGCCCTCTTCCGGGATTTCCGGCTGCGGCTGCTCGAATTCCGGTTCCTCAGGAACCTCTTCAAGGATTGCTTCTTCAACAGCTTCGGTAACTTCTACTTCCGGTTCCTCCGGAATGACCGGCATTTCAGGAACAGGTTCTTCGATCGTTTCCTCCACGAATTCTTCTACAGGCGCAACTGCTTCAAGAACGGGCTCTTCTGCCGGAGAAACTGCAGGTTCCTCTTCCGGGACTTCAATCGTGGTATCCAGCTGATTGAGCAAATCCTCTACCGTTTCTTCCGGCGTCTCTTCGAGGCTTGCGAAGAAGGCTTTGTCCTGCTGGGCATTCAGCTCCGCCTTCTCGAGTCGTCTTGTTTTCTCCATACCCTCGAGTATGGCAGCCTTGTCTATCGCTCTCGTTCTGGTAAGATCGCTATCACTGGAAAGCATAGTATTGCGTCCGGTCATCGGTCTTTCTTCTCGAACGGGTGCTGGTGCAGGCTCTACAACCGGTGCCTCGATTGGCGGCTGGATCGGCGTCTTCTCTTCAGGTTCGAAACCTGCGAAGAAATCTTCTCTGGCCTGTGCCATCTTTGTGATTCTATCTCTCGTTGCCTGGTGTGCTGCTTCTATTTCCTTGTCGCCTCTCTGAATCGCGACGGTATTTGCAAACTGTACCGGTTCCGGTGCGATCGTTTCACTTCTCGTTACGAATGGATTCGGTTCCGGTTCTACAGGCGCGACCTGTTCCGGAACAACTGGTGCAACCGGTTCTGGAACAACAGGAGCTGCTGGTTCCGGAACAACTGGTGCGATCGGTTCCGGCTCTTC
The DNA here is from genome assembly GCA_017438285.1 of Bacillota bacterium. Taxonomy (GTDB): domain Bacteria; phylum Bacillota; class Clostridia; order Peptostreptococcales; family Anaerovoracaceae; genus Lentihominibacter. The sequence goes on along the minus strand of JAFRVY010000075.1, from coordinate 7,569 downwards.
GAACTTTTCCGGTTCCGGCTTGGAAGCGATCTCGCCCTTGATTCCTGCGATTGCGGCTCTGATCTTTTCAGCTTCCGCCTCTCTCATCCTTGCCGTCTGTTCAAGGACCTTTCTGGCTTCTTCTTCCATAGCTGCGTTATCAGCTTTTCTTGCCAGAGCTGCCTGTTCTTCTTCCAGCCGTGCTCTGATTCTTTCTTCTTCTGCTCTTCTGCGTTCCTGTTCAGCCCTTTCGCGGTCTGCAGCTTCCGCCGCCTGACGGGCTTCTATTTGTGCTTTTATCTTTTCGGCTTCTCTTGCCGCTCTATAATCGGCTTCCGCTTTTGCTCTTGCTTCTTCTTCAGCCACGCGGGCAGCTTCTTCCTCAGCGGCTACGCGGGCAGCTTCTTCTTCGGCCTGCAGTCTTGCCTCTTCCTCAGCTTTCAGCCTTGCCTCTTCCTCGGCCTGCAGTCTTGCCTCTTCCTCAGCCTGCAGTCTTGCTTCCTCTTCTGCTTTGAATTTGGCGACTTCCTCAGCTCTCTTTCTTGCTTCTTCTCTGAGGCGCTCCGCTTCCCTAAAAGCTTCTTCCGCTTTGATTCTGGCTTCCTCTTCTGCTCTGATGCGGGCGTCTTCTTCAGCCTTTGCACGGGCTTCCGCTTCAAGCCTCATCTTTTCTTCGGCTTCCTTACGCGCCTGTTCGAGAGCTGCCTGACGAGCTTCTTCTTCACGTCTGCGCATCTCACGGGCTTCCTCTGCCGCCTCGATTCTGGCGAGAACATCAGATTCAAAAGGTTTCGGTTCGTAAGGTTTCTCTACGCCTTCTCTTCTAAGAAATTCATCCATTGAAGTATCCGGCTCTCTGTTCTCAAACTTTTCTTCTGCCAGGCTGTCAGCTTCTGAAAGTTCATATCCAATTGCACTTCCTGCCTTGACCTTCTGGTATTCCTTGTTGAGCAGTGCCTGGAATTCTTCGTTCTTCCTGTTAAATGTATAGAACTTATCGATCCTGTCGGCAGCGCTCATGTCTTCCGTTTCAGGCTCCTCTACAGGCTGCGCTGTTCCGCCGGGAACGATATCTTCGACTTCGAATCCATCAGGCTTAACTCTCTGCATGGAGTATCTGTCTCTGATCTCACTCGGATCTGCATTCCAATCGAAATCGATATCTTCCGTTTTAACAAATGAATTGTTGTCAGGATAATCGTTTACGTCCCACTTGAACTCATCGAAAATAGGCTTTCTTGATACACTCTCTTCCGGTGCCGGTTCTGCTACAGGAACATCCGGTATTTCCGGTTCGGCTGGTTCAGCAGCAACAGGTGTTCCGCAATAGCTGCAAAACGCAGCGTCGTCAGCAATCATTCTTCCACATTTTCTACAAAACATAGGTTCCTCCTCTTGTAGTTATTCTCTGATCAGCGTTTCCAGTTCAGAGGCTGTATATTTTTTCCCGCTCTGTCCGATATCGTAGTCGATATGCGGAATCTGCGGTGCAGGTATTTCAGGTGTCGGTATGACTGGTGTCGGTCTTACCGGAGCCGGTATCTCTGTTACTGTCGGTACCGGTTCTGGTTCTGCCGTTGAGATCTCAGGCAATACATCTTCAAAATCATCCAGCAGGTCATTGATATCAATCTCGTCAAAGTTGAGTTCGTCGATCGGTTCCGTCTTGACCGGCGGCGTCACGATGGCCGGTTTTGGTGCTGGTGCGACAGGCTTCGGTGCCGGTGCCACTGGTTGCGGTGCTGGCGCCACTGGTTGCGGTGCTGGTGCAACCGGCTTTGGTGCTGGTGCGACCGGCTTCGGTGCTGGCGCTGCAGGCTTTGGTGCCGCTGGCTTCGGTGCTGGTGCCACCGGCTTTGGCGCCGGTGCCGCAGGTTTCGGCGCTGCAGGCTTCGGTGCTGGTGCGACAGGTTGCGGCGGTGCGAAGCTGGATATCACTTCCTCCGGCAGCGTGTCCAGAATATCCTGCTCGACCATCGGCTCCTCATCAAGAATCAGTTCCTCACCGTCGAAAAGCATCTCTTCGAGATCCTCCGGAACTTCCGCTTTCGGCGGTCCTGCTTTTGGCTCCTGTTTCGGTACCGCCTTTGGTACTGTCTTCGGGACTTCTTTTACCGCTTCAGCTGGTGCCTGCTTAGGTGCTTCCGACTGCACAACGAATTGCTTCGACTCCAATGCCTTTTGGAAAGCCTTCATCTCGGCCATTTGCGCCGCGTGCTTTTCTTCCTGTTTTTCCAAAAGCTGCAGGATCTCATCAGCCTTCTGCGTATCAACTGGGCCCTGTGAGACCATCTTGGTGATATCATTCAGGTCCTTCTCAAATGCGCCGATCTTCTTCGCAAAACCCTGCGTTTCCTTTTGGGCTCTGATAATAGAGATGAGGCACAATAATCCGAAGGCTATTACCACTGCACCGGCAACTATGATTATCATCATTGTTTCCGTCATGATTTCATATCTCCTATAAGCATTCTGCGACTCTATTTTTGGTTAAAAGTCGGCAAATGCTGATTTTTACCCATAATAATGTACATTATACAATAAAAACTGCTATTTTTCCACCTTATTTCTACCTTAATTTATGTATATAAAACCGGCAGCCGCATACCGATTCGACTGCCGGTTTGGATTACTGTTATGTGATTGATGCGTGCTTCCCGCTACAGGACGCCCTTGATGGCTGCCAGCAGATCGTCGAATTCCTCGAAGGCCGGATACTGTGGATAATCTTTTTTGATCTGCTCCGTGCTTCTGAAAAGGAATCCCGCTTTGCTGGCCTGTATCATTGCAAGGTCGTTGAAGCTGTCGCCTGCGGCAATGGTTTCGTATCCAATGGACTGCAGCGCTTTGACTGTAGAGAGTTTTGACTTCTCTACTCTCATCTTATGCTTCAGGATGGTTCCGTCTTCAGCTACTTCGAGAGAGTTGCACATAATCGTCGGCCACCCGAGTTTTCTCATGAGCGGGGTCGCGAACTGCTCGAAGGTATCGCTCAAGATAAGCACCTGTGTGATCTCTCTCAGCTGGTCCAGAAATTCCTTCGCACCTGGGAGCGGATCGATCTTGGCGATGGTGTCCTGGATCTCCTTGAGACCGAGGCCGTTCTCGTGCAGTATGTTGATTCTGTATTCCATCAGTTTGTCGTAGTTCGGCTCATCGCGGGTCGTCTTCCGGAGCTCAGGAATTCCTGTAACTTCAGAAAAAGCGATCCAAATTTCAGGTACAAGTACGCCTTCCATATCCAGACAAACAATATTCATCAGTCTTCCTCCATTTCGTCTATCAATATTGTTATTTTCTTTTTTACTCTAAAATAATGCACGACGCCAACAATCACAATGATCGGCGCAGCAATCATCATGATGACTCCTATGGTCACGATGGTCTGATTGCTGACAAATTCGAACATGCCAATACCGGCTGCGAAAACAGCGATCGCAGTCCTGCAGTACGCCAGCAATGTCTGGGAATTTGCAAGAGCCGTTCTTTCAAAGGCCAGACTGGTCCTTTCAAATGCAAGCCCCGTTCTTTTTTCTGCTAAATCAGTTTCTCTGTTGCTCTGCATCATGCATGTATTATAACACAGTTTTTATACAAGTCATCCATTCCTTATGATATAATTGCCGTAAGAAAGGGGAAAAATGATGAACAAAAAAACAGCAAAAATCATATGCATTCTGCTCGTCATTTCCGGGATCTTTCTAGTGACCGGATGCGGCCAGACTTATAATGCCCCCGCAGCAATCGTAGGCCAGTGGAACTGTCATGAGCGGGCTTCCGATGAAACGACGGATACGAGTTTTTATGCACTGACCGTGGATGAGGACGGAACCTTCAGCCTCTACGATCAGGCTGCAGGAAATCCTGGCATTTCAGGCAAAATGTACTGTGACGATACTGGCAACCTTGGGATCATAAACATAGAATGCGACGGCGATGATTTCGATCCGCCGGTCTGCTGGAACATCGGTCAGGAAGCGAGACTGCGTTATAAGGCCGTCAGCAAAGACACGATAAAGCTCGGTTACAGCGGAATATGGCTGATTTTTGACAGAGCAGAATAAGAAGCATGGAAAACAAAAGAGCCGCTCATATTTGAGCGGCTCTTTTTTTGCGTGTCTTTCAGATTAGTCTTTGATGAATCCCTTTTCAAGTTTCAAATCATGAACCATTTTCAAGATGTCATCCCCTTCAAAGTGCTTCAGGTATCTGTCCTCGATCTCCTGAACTTCTTCCGGAGTCATCGCTTTGTTCAGCAGTTCCATGAAAAGGTCTTTTGCGAGATGGTCTTCGTGATCTGCACCGAGCATCTTTTCCGATGCGTCCTCGATCTCGTGGATATAATCCTTGATTGATGCCATTTGTTTCGCCCCCTACTCTATTTATTGATTTTGGATATTTTTATCCGCATTGATTGTAACACCTTTTGCTCCATGTTTCCACATCGGGAAAAAATAAATGTATTTTTATCAAAAAATATGAATTGTTATTGTTGACTATACAATTCAGATATGGTATCTTTGTAATGTACTAAAGCATATATTTAACTCATAAATATATATTCCCTCTATAATTAACCATCTAACGCAAAAGGCCGCCCACGTGCTAGGGCGGTCTTTTGTTTGTCTTTTACTTTTAGATGAATTCCTTCTCTACATACTCGCTGGTCGCCAGTCTGAGAACGGCGCCGTACTCGAGTGTGAATTTAACGGTGTCGCCGACTTTGTAATCGCTGTCCGACTTCGTAACGTCGAGGATCAGATGGTCGGAACTGGCACCCAGTACATCCACCTTTTCATCGAGCGGCGTCATGCCGTCTCTGTCCGTATCCTGCTGACCGATGCCGAGAATCGCTCGCTTGATGTCGCCGCGGTCTTCGTAGAACGGTTTCTGGCCAAAAGCATCCACACCGACCTCACCGATCGGCAGTGAAGGTTTTGTCTTAAGTTCCACGATCTGCGCCTCGCACAAAAGCCCGTCGCCGACGGTTCCCGGAAGATCTGCGCCGTATGCGGTGTCGTTTCCGAGCAGGAAGCTCTCGCCGAGACGGAGATTGTTGATCTTTGCCGGCAGCTGACCTTCGCCCACGAGATAGATCGAGCTGGAGTTTCCCCCGGAGACCATCTGCAGCTTGATGCCCAGAGCCGCTTCAACCTTTTCTGCGATGTCGCAGAGGATCGACAGGTTGTCGTACTTCGGAATGATCGCGCCGTAGCAAGTCAGGTTCGTTCCCATTCCGTACAGCTCAACGTTTGACATTTCATTGATCTTTCTCGCCGTTTCGATGATCTCTTCCTCGTTGCGGAAGAAGATTCCCTCACGCAGGTCACCCAGGTCAACCATGAGCACAACCTTATGGGTTTTGCCCTGGCGGGCCGCCTCTTCATTCAGCGCCTCAATGGTCACCATCTCCGAGTTGAAGCTGATGTCCGCATATTTGACAACGTCTTCGATCTCCGACAGCATCGGCAACCTGAGCAGAACGCTCTGCTTGCCGCTGGCTTCGACCAGGTCCTGATATTTCTTTATGTTCTCGATACGTGAGTCCGCCAGGAAATCGACCTGCGGATGTGACGTGATCATCTTCGCAACTTCTCTGTTCGCACAAAGGCATTTCGTTACGATCATCATCGTACACCCGCCGTCTTCCTTTGTGATCTTTGCCACAGCGTCGATGTTCTCTCTCAGTTTTTTCAAATCAATCAGTAATTTAGGATACATATTCCCTTCCTCCTCATGTTTTACTCCTCATTATTATAGCACCTTGTGTTACAATATATCCATGCTTAACAAAAAAAGAACATTGCTAATAGGTTTTGTTATTGCTGCGCTTATGGTTTCCCCGGCGCAGGCTTTTGCTGCTCCCGATCTCGATGAGATAGGCAACTGGACGGAGCAGGCGAAAAACGCTGTCGATCCAACCGGCATCTATCCGCCATCCACCCACGACGATATCTCTGCTGCCGGCATTTCCTACAGCGGTTATGACGACACGAAAACTGAAATCATCATTAATGAGCTCGAAAGGTATGCAAAGGCTTATGATTCGGAAAGCGCGGTGTACGATCCCGAAACCGCGGTGCCTTTGCTTGTCAACGAACTTTTGGATGAGTTTGATAAGCTCTACACCCAGTATGAGCTTTTGAATATCGAGCACGATCGTGATGCGAACAACGATGCGACTTCGCGAAAGGCAAGCAAGGTCTACGAAGATTTTGTCGATACCTCGGACCGGGCGCTGCAAGTGCTGCGCGACATTCTCAAGGGGCCCTACGGAGGCATCCTCAAACGACAGCTGACGACGGACCAGCAGGAGTTTCTGTCCGAATATGAGGACATGACCAAGCGTGAAAAGAAGCTCATCAAAGAAGAAGACGCCCTCGTACAGGAATACGATAAGCTTATTCTAAACGCCGATAATTACGAAAAGGATAACAAAAAGTTTGCGAGAATCTATCTTCGTCTGGTTGAGATCAGGAGAGAACTGGCGCAGATATATGGCTACAAAAGCTATCCAGCCTACGCATACAAAGAAGTCTACTCCCGCGATTACTCCTGCAAGGATGCACGGGCCTTAGCGAAGAACGTCAAGAAATACATCGTGCCTCTCTTCAGTGCGAGCATCGATGAATTCTATGATTCGGATCTTTACCAGCTTTTGCTCTTCGGCGACGATGGGGATACGATCCTCAAGAGAATCGCACCGTATATTGACGATATCGATCCGCAGCTAAAGCGCTCTTTTAACTATCTCAGGCGCCATCACACCTACGATCTGGATTACACGCCGAACAAGTTGGATGTGGGCTACACAGTGGACCTTCCGCAGTACGGAGCGCTGTACATTTTTAACAACCCATACCGGGAGACCATCGACTACACGACGACCGTGCATGAATTCGGTCACTACAATGCGGGATTCCATAACATGCAGCACGTTCTGCTGGCGGAGCAGGGCTCCTACGATATCGCCGAGATCCAGTCGCAGGGACTGGAGATGCTGTTCCTGGATTACTACGATGAACTGTTCGGCGATGCCGCAGATGTTGCATCGAAAGAGACATTTACAAATATCCTGTCCGGCGTGGTCACCGGCTGTATGTACGACGAGTTCCAGCAGGAAGTGTTCCGTGACCCGAACATGAACAGGAAGAAACTCAATGCGCTCAGCGCGCGGCTTGCGGAAGAGTACGGCCTCCTCGAGTCCGGATATGTGGACGAAGAGGCGGCAAAGTATGATTGGGTGGCTGTAACCCACACTTTCGAGAGCCCGATGTACTACATCTCCTACGCGACATCCGCCCTTTCGGCGCTGGACATTCTGGCCGAGTCTTCAGACGACAGGGATGCGGCGGTCGAAAAGTACATGAATGTCTCTGCAGTGAAAAGTGATGTGCCGTATTTGGAAGGACTGAAGCAATGCGGTCTGAAGAATGTGTTCGATAAAAAGACGATCAAGTATATTACGAAAACGATCAAAGAAATGAACTGACGCGACGCGTTGGTGAATAAAAAGCCAAAGAAAAAACTCCGGAATGTTTTCCGGAGTTTTTGAGTTCAAGTGTTGTTGTCGTAAGACTAACGCTTTGA
>JAFRVY010000074.1 GCA_017438285.1 Bacillota bacterium | reverse complement strand
GTTGGTTCCCTTTGCGGTCGCCTTAGCGTCGTTCTGCGCGATGCCTGTGAACGTGATCGAAGGATCATGCTCGCTCACCGTGTAGCCGCTTACGCTCTGCTCAGATCCGTTGTAGATCTGCGTGCCGGAGTTTCCTGTAACTGTGATCACATAAGGCTCTGTCTTCTTTGTGATCGTCAGTTTTCCAGGTACTACGTTGATCTTGATGTTGCTGTAGTTGTCCGATGTAGCTGTGAAGTCAGCTGCTGCCATCGTCATCGTGTACTCGCCCGCGTTGGTTCCCTTTGCGGTCGCCTTAGCGTCGTTCTGCGCGATGCCTGTGAACGTGATCGTCGGATCGTAATCGCTTACTGTGTAGCCGTTTACGCTCTGCTCAGATCCATTGTACTGATAGCTTGCGTTATTTCCGGTTACTGTGATCACGTACTCGGTCGTTACCGGTGTGATCTCAAGCGTTCCAGGTACTACGTTGATCGTGATCGACTCGTAGTTGTTCGATGTAGCGCTGAAGTCAGCAGATGTCATCGTCATCGTGTAGGTGCCAACGTTGGTTCCCTTAGCGGTCGCCTTGGCGTCGTCCTGCGCGATGCCTGTGAACGTGATCGACGAATCGTAGTCGCTGACCGTGTAGCCGCTTACACTCTGCTCGGCTCTGTTATAGACCTTCGAGTCGGAGTTTCCGGTTACTGTGATCACGTATGGTTCTGTATCCTTTGTGATCGTCAGCGTTCCAGGTGCTACTGTGATCTTGATGTTGGTGTAGTTGACCGATGTAGCGCTGAAGTCATCCTTGGTCATCGTCATCGTATAGTTGCCGGCGTTGGTTCCCTTTGCGGTCGCCTTCGCGTCGTCCTGTGCGATGCCTGTGAAGTTGATCGTGGAATCGTACTCGCTTACTGTGTAGCCGCTTACGCTCTGCTCAGATCCGTTGTAGGTTCTTGTCGCGGAGTTACCGGTTACTGTGATCTCATACTCATCAGTGATCGGTGTGATCGTCAGCGTTCCAGGTACTACAGTGATCTTGATGTTGCTGTAGTTGACCGATGTAGCGCTGAAGTCAGATGCTGCCATCGTCATCGTGTAGGTGCCGGCGTTGGTTCCCTTTGCGGTCGCCTTAGCGTCATCCTGATCGATGCCTGTGAAGTTGATCGTCGAGTCGTATTCGCTTACCGTGTATCCGTTTACGCTCTGCTCGGATCCGTTGTAGACCTTCGAGTCGGAGTTTCCGGTTACTGTGATCTCGTACTCATCGGTGACCGGTGTGATCGTCAGCGTTCCAGGTACTACTGTGATCTTGATGTTGGTGTAGTTGACCGATGATGCACTGAAGTCATCCTTGGTCATCGTCATCGTGTAGGTGCCGACATTGGTTCCCTTTGCGGTAGCCTTAGCGTCGTTCTGCTCAAGACCCTCGAACGTGATCGACGAGTCGTATGTGCTTACTGTGTAGCCGTTTACGCTCTGCTCGGATCCGTTATAGACCTTCGAGTCGGAGTTTCCGGTTACTGTGATCACATACTCATCTTCGATCGGTGTGATCGTAAGCGTTCCAGGTACTACCACGATCCTGATGTTGTCGTAGTTGGCTGATGTCGCTGTGAAGTCAGCCTCAGACATCGTCATCGTGTAGGTGCCGGCGTTGGTTCCCTTTGCGGTAACCTTAGCGTCGTCCTGTGCCGGACCGTTAAGAGTGATCGACGAATCGTATTGACTTGTTGTGTAACCGCTTACGCTCCACTCAGAACCCTTGTAGATCTGTGTCGCGGAGTTACCGGTTACTGTGATCACGTACTCATCTGTCTTCTTGCTGATCGTCAGCGTTCCAGGTACTACTGTGATCTTGATGTTTGTGTAGTTGACCGACGAAGCGTTGAAGTCGCTCTGCGTCATCGTCATCGTGTAGGTGCCGACGTTGGTTCCCTTTGCGGTAGCCTTCGCGTCGTCCTGATCGATGCCCGTGAACGTGATCGTCGGATCGAACTCGCTTACTGTGTAGCCGTTTACGCTCTGCTCAGATGCGTTGTAGATCTTTGTCGCGGAGTTTCCGGTTACTGTGATCTCGTACTCGGATGTGATCGGTGTGATCGTCAGTGTTCCAGGTACTACAGTGATCTTGATGTTAGTGTAGTTGACCGATGAAGCGCTGAAGTCATCCTTGGTCATCGTCATCGTGTATGTGCCTGCGTTGGTTCCCTTTGCGGTCGCCTTAGCGTCATCCTGATCGATGCCGTTGAACGTGATCGTCGGATCGTATTCACTTGGTGTGTAGCCGTTTACGCTCTGCTCCTCAGTGTTATAGACCTTGGTATCAGAGTTACCGGTTACTGTGATCTCGTACTCGGTTGTGACAGGTGTGATCGTCAGTGTTCCAGGAACTACTGTGATTTTGATGTTGCTGTAGTTGTCCGATGTAGCCGTGAAGTCAGCTGCTGACATCGTCATGTTGTAGGTGCCCGCGTTGGTTCCCTTTGCGGTCGCCTTCGCGTCATCCTGCGCGATGCCGTTGAACGTGATCGTCGAATCGAAGCTGCTGACTGTGTAGCCGCTTACACTCTGCTCAGATCCGTTGTAGACCTTAGTGTCAGAGTTTCCGGTTACTGTGATCTCGTACTCATCGGTGATCGGTGTGATCTCCAGTGTTCCAGGAACTACAGTTACCTTGATGTTGGTGTAGTTGACCGATGTCGCTGTGAAGTCAGCATCAGCCATCGTCATCGTGTAAGTGCCGACGTTGGTTCCCTTTGCGGTCGCCTTAGCGCTATCCTGTGCCGGACCGTTAAGTGTGATCGTCGAGTCGTAGTCGCTTACATCGTAACCGCTTACGCTCTGCTCGGCTCTGTTGTAGACCTTTGTATCAGAGTGTCCGGTCACTGTGATCTCATACTCTTCTTCGATCGGTGTGATCGTCAGCGTTCCAGGTACTACAGTGATCTTGATATTAGTGTAGTTGTTCGATGTAGCGCTGAAGTCATCCTTGGTCATCGCCATCGTGTAGGTGCCTGCGTTGGTTCCCTTTGCGGTCGCCTTAGCGTCGTTCTGCGCGATGCCTGAGAAGTTGATCGTCGAATCGTATGTGCTTACTGTGTAGCCGTTTACGCTCTGCTCCTCAGTGTTATAGACCTTTGTATCAGAGTTACCTGTTACCGTGATCTCATACTCATCGGTGATCGGTGTGATCTCCAGTGTTCCAGGTACTACCTCGATCTGGATGTTATCGTAGTTGGCTGATGTCGCTGTAAAGTCGGATTCAGACAGCGTCATCGTGTATGTGCCTGCGTTGGTTCCCTTTGCAGTCGCCTTAGCGCTATCCTGCGCCGGACCTGTTACCGTGATCGAAGGATCGTGTTCGCTCACCGTGTAGCCGCTTACACTCTGCTCAGAACCGTTGTAGATCTTTGTTGTCGAATTACCGGTTACCGTGATCTTATAAGGTTCTGTCTTCTTTGTGATCGTCAGTTTTCCAGGTACTACCACGATCTTGATGTTCGTGTAGTACTCTGATGTCGCGCTGAAGTCAGCCTCAGACATCGTCATCGTGTATGTGCCGGCGTTGGTTCCCTTAGCGGTCGCCTTAGCGTCGTCCTGATCGATGCCCGTGAACGTGATCTTAGGATCGTAATCGCTTACTGTGTAGCCGTTTACGCTCTGCTCAGAACCATTGTACTGATAGCTTGCGTTATTTCCGGTTACCGTGATCACGTACTCGGTCGTGACCGGTGTAACTGTCAGAGTTCCGTCTTCTTTAACAATAGTATAGTTGTCTGTTACATTTTTAGCGTCATCGCCTTCTCCTCTTGTGATCGTGACAGCTCCCACGGTTGCAGGGGAGCTTCCGAGATCAGTCTGAGATCCGGAGAGCGGTACATTTATTGCATCTCCGTCAGCGAGAGAGCCTGATGTGATGGTGTAGCCTGTTCCTTCTGCCGTGATCGGCGTACCATCATACGGCTTGCTGCCGCCATTTGCCTTTACTGTGATCGCCTTAGGCAGGATCTGCAGTCTTCCCGGACGGACATACAGGCTTACGCTGTAGTTGTCGTTCTGAGGCAGATCAGCTGTCGTCAGCTCCAGATTCCATGTGTAATCTCCGACATCGCTCTCAGCGAGCCCGTAGTATCCCAGACCGGCAGCAGATGAATCGTGTTGCGCCTTTGCCTTTACAGCATTCCATACGGCAGTCAGGTATTGATTGCGGTAACCTTCGTGGCTGATGATTACGTAATCTGAAATCTCCTTGCCAGGATTGGTAAATCCGGCCTTGTATACCTCACCGTTGTATTCCGCTCCGGTCCAGCGGTCAGGCTCGATACGGATGGTGACGTTGATCTTTGTTACTTCTAATGATCCGCTTAAAACGCGTATCTTATAATAATTTGTATTATGTACGCCGCTGATCTGCGGAGCAACAGGTGTAACGGTCGCTGTACCTGCGTTGATCCTTCCGTTCTGAGTAGGATTGTCAGCGCCCGTATATCCGAACGAGATGCCGGTAAGCGAGTCTCCATCTGCCAGACCTTCGACCGTTACCTGATCAGCCAGAGTTGTAGGCATCATGAGCGCGGTTCCGTCATACTGCTTCGAGAAGCTGTTCGCGGTGATCGTCAGTCTCTTCTGATAGAAGAGCGTGTACACAAGACCATCCGGGTTAGCCTCAATGACCGCTTCTGTGATCTTTAAGGAATCTTCAGCAGCATCTCCACTGAATGCCGTGCCCTTGACCGCCTTATTGAGATCCCATCCCGCGATAGGTGTACGGCTCAGGGTAAATGTATTTCCTACCTTCAGCGTCTTTGTGTCCGGATCAGCAATAGGCTGTCCTGCCATGTCAACGAAATTGACCGTGACATTTATGCTCTTATATTTTGAATAATAGAAGGTGATAATGTTGTTTGCCGGGTCTGATCCAAGCGTATAGGTTATTTCCTCAACGTTAGGATAAAGACCATCGATTTCAACAGCGAACTCAACAACAGAGGCTGTGTCGCCAGGAACGTTTTCAACTACTTTCGGGTCATGTACCGGTTCATTTGTTCCTTCTTCCAGATACCTTACTGTATAACCTGTTGTTTCGCTCTTTACGTTATATATGAAGTAGATATCATTGGTCGATCCAATGCTGAGCGTAACGCTCTTTTCACCTGCGTCAGGGCGGTATCCGGCTATGGCGAGCGCCTTTTCAGTGATCACTTCGCCTACTGTCCAGTTCGGATTGCTGACAGTCTTGACCGGGGCTACTTCCTCACCGGTTTCGGAACCCTTTACATAGTGAACAGTATAGCTCAGCGGCTCCTGCGTCCAGTGCGCGTAGATAGTAGTATCAGCTGTGATCTGGTTGTTCCAGTCATACATCTGACCGCCTTCGGCAGCTGTGTACCAGCCATCGAATGTGTATCCGACCTTTGTCGGGTTCGCAGGCTTCTCAACTTTCTTGTACTTCTCTACAGTCTGGCTGTCCGCAAGCTGAGTCGTGCCGTCAGTATCAACAAAGCTGACTGTATATGAAGGAGCGGTCCACTTAGCGTACAGTACAAGGTTCGATGCCGGCATTGTGCTGAACGTATACGGAGTAGTCAGACCTGAGTCAGAATACCAACCCGCGAACGTATAGTCGCTGTCCACACCGCACTGCGCGGCAGTCGGCGTCCAGTTATATGTGCTGCCGGTGATCGTCGCGTCAAACTTGATGTTTTCGATCGTATTCAGCTTTGTGCTGCCGTAGTAGTAGTCGATCTTGAACGTGTCACGGTCATAATAGAAAGTTGTCGTATTACCGCTGTCAGTTCTGCGGACATAAGTGTAGCCAGGGATATCCTTCGGGCTAAGGGATGCGCCGGAAGAATAATTATATGTCTGGCTATAAGCCTCAGATTTTGTGTACTGGTCATTATCAGCATTCTGCAGCATGTAATTTACAGTATATGTGACAGTGCTGTACAGCCAATAACCGCTATATGTAATGCTTGTACCACTGCTTGGAAGCATGTCTTCAGTAAGTGTCAGACGTTTTGTTACATATACTGTATCGCCACCAACAGCAGTCCAGCCGCTGAAGTTGACATTGTAATTCGACCCGTAAATTCTAACTCTACCATTTCCTGCACTGATCCACTTTGAAGAAATATCCTGACCGAGCTTCGCAGTAAATGTATATGACCAGTTGGTATTACCTGTTTGTGACTCTCCGTTTAGAGGCGCAGTAACATTATAATCATCATAGTTGTAGGAGAATGTACCAGGTCTGAAATGGAATGTATACTCTGTAAGTTTATAGTACACATACAGAACTGAAGATCCGTCCGCCGCGATCACAACGCTGGATTCTGCGTTCTTTTCAGTATCTTTCTCCCATCCGGTTCTGGTTATATTAGGCGCGTTGGCTGCCTGTACTGTGCTCCCTACAGTACCCGTTGCGTCTCTGGAGTTGTCGTACACATAGCTGCTGCTTGTGCCGGCGTCATTATACTTCTCGAACAGATAAACGACCGTATAGTGAACGGTAGCGCCGTTCCACTTCGCGTATACCGTGGTATTGTCATTCAGCGTAACGCTGGCGCCTGCAGGCTGTGTGAGTGCCTCATCGAGATACCAGCCACCGAATGTGTAACCCGCCCTTGTCGGAACCGTTGACGAAAGAGTCACGTTTGTGCCGTAAGGCGCGGTCGTGCCGCCAACATAAGAACCGCCATTGGTCTCATATGTGAGCTGATAGTTCTTTCTGACGTACTTGACCTCAAGTTCCTGTCCGGATACCTGATTGATCGTTGCTCCTTCAGCAACCTCAAGAGTAGCGTACGGGAATTCCTTAACGGTCGGAGTAACATAAGTACCAAGTACTCCCTTGACATTCGACTCGCGGTCGATCTCTGTATATCCATTACCATTAAGGTCTTTCAGGAGATATACGAAGTCATACTGCGCTGTGTAGGCGACATACTCTACATCTGTTGTGTACGCATGGTTTGCATCAAAATGAGATTTCTCGATTTCAATAGAAGACCTGCTGGCGTAGTACCTAGGACCATCTTCTACATGTTCTGAATCTGTCTGTGTGGAAGCCGGAGGCGTAATGATGTACTTGCCTTCTGAGTTGAAATCGCCGGAAGCGATCTCAGTTATTACAGTATCGAACGTATGGTGAGAACCGTTGTCGGTCTTATACCAGTAATCGACCGTGATCGTATACGATTCAACCTCTTCGAAAACTGCTACCGCTCTGAAGTTTCCGGTGACTACTGTATTCGCTGTAACTTCAGTTTCAGTGCCTTCGACGACCCATTTTACGAACTTCTTGCCGGATACAAATGGCGCCTGCGGCATAGTCTCGATCCTGTCGCCCTCAGTTCTGAAGTACTGGGAGAGTGTCTCCTTTACAGTTCCGTCATCGTTCAGCACGACGAACTTTACGGAGTACATGTCAGTGAATCTTCCCTGAAGTTCTACATTTCCATTGACTACTTCGCCGCCGGTGTACTGTGTCTCTCCGGAATACCAGCCGATAAACTCATGACCTTCCTCTACAGGAGCTGTTGGAAGTTCAATCGTAGCTCCCTTGGAGTATTCATCAGTCTGATATGTTTTCTCTGTGCCGTCGAGCATGTATTTGTAGGTCACAGTAAAGTTTGTAGCCTCATACTCGGCCCAGACTCTCATATCGCCGCTGGCCGCAACGCTGTTGGTGAAGTCTCCGCCGCTGTATACCCATTTCCCGGAGTATCCGTTCCTGACCGGTACCTGCGGGATATCGTTCAGGCAATAGCTGGTGTCGACGTCGACCGTCCTCGTCGCGAACGCCGTTGTAGCACTTTCATCCTCATAGAAAGTGATGGTGTAGGAGATCTTGGAATAGTCAGGAACTACAACAGTATCAGCAGTCGGTACATAGCTGCTGGTGATCCTGTCTCCTGTGACCTTGATCTCCGGGCCCTGTGTTCCCTCGATGATCTCGCCGAGAGCCCAGTAAGCGTTATAGTCCTCACGGGCAATAGGATCAGGCATCTCGCTGCCGATCGCTTCACCCTTGGTGACTTCTACTGTTTTGTAGACTTCCGCGTCTCTGTCGTAGAAAGTCACGGTCCAGGTGGTATCTGTTGCCCTGGTCGGTTCTTCAACGCCTTCTTCGAGAGGTTCTTGTCCATCTCCTTCTGGCGGTCCGTTAATGTTTACATCGTCAGGCTCAGTTCCGCCTTCAACGATCTGGCCCTCCGTGTCTACGTCAGACACACCTTCATCTCCCTCATTCGTAGAAGCAGATTCAGCCTCTATTCCTGCAGGAGCAGAATCAGTGTCCTTTGTTTCTCCTATTTCTCCCTGTGAAGATCCTGTACTTACAGTAGCTTCACTTGTTTGCGGTTCGTCACCATCACCGCTCCCGTCAGCAAGTGTATATACTGACGATGGCATATAGGTGATCATCATTGCCGCACACAGAAGAAATGCAAGAAATCTCTTAAGTGTTTTGTTGCGTTTCATGGTTTTCCTCCCAAAAAACAAAGATTTTTAAAATTATTTGTTGTTATTAATAATTGTTAGCTATAGCGCCTGTTGTCGCTAGGCACATCTAATGAATTATACCATTTTTCAAACCTTTTAGCGCTATTATCTATTAATTAACAGAATTGTTTTGTGTATGTGACTATGACTCAATTTGTTTTTCTGATCCTCTATCTGTCCCCTTGAGACGTCTTCCGACCTCCATGAGGAGCCATGCTTCAAGAAGGATCAGTGCTGCTATCAGCTTGCCCAGTTTTGATGTGAACATGGCTGCAGTAAAGCCTATGCGCGGAACATGGTTGACTACCTTGCCAATAACACTGTCGTATGTCACCGGATTTACATCCTGGTTTTCATTGGCATCGCCTTTTGTAATGATAGTGCCTGTAAACGGATTGTTCGAAACCACCCTGTGCGTTATAGGCGTGGTGCCGCGCAGCTCGTCCACAAAGACGATCACATCTCCCGTGCGGAGCAACGCCGGATCCGTCTTCTCGGAGTAGACTATGCTGCCAACCGGTATGTTAGGTTCCATGCTTCCGCTGACAACTACATAGCCGTCATATCCCACCAGCTTAGGGATTGCAAGAGTGAGACACGCAGCAACAACGATGGACATAAGAATGATGCCGGCGCCGTGCATAATGCGGCCGGTGGTTTTCATCCCGCCGCCTGACGGCTTCGTTTTATTCTCCTCATATATCGATGTATTGCGTTCTACTCTGCTCATGTCTATCGCTCCGGCGATATCTACAATTCGTATCATAGTCTTATCCTTTCTATTATCCGCCTTGATAACATTTATTTCAAGGCGTCATTGCGGCTGTCGCTATGAATATTCCCTTGCAACTTGACAGAGTTTTCCCCACCCATATCTTTTCGTCAAGATACTATCACCAAAAGCGTCATCGCTTCCGTCAGTATTTTCAAGACTTTTGGGATTTTTCGTGCTTTTGGGGCCTCTGAAAGTGGCTACGACAAACCGTCTGAAGATGCACGAATTGCGCCTTCATCCATATACATGTTACATTTTGAAGCGTCATTTTAACCGTCATTTTTATGCGTCATCTTGCTTTAGGTTTTCAGTACGGTCTTTGCGTTTCAAGGGCTTTCAAAAAAGCAAAAAGGAAGGCCTTGGGTATTGACCCAAGGCCGGTTTTCAGGTGTTTTTCCTGTTATTTGTTCTGTATTTTGCCGTTAACGGGCTATTCCCAGCCCATTACCTTTGCGAAAACTTCTCCGATCTTGTCGTGTATAACCAGATCCGCGCGACTGTCTGCGCTGGTCGCGCTCATGTTTATGAGCACCAGCTTCTTGCCGTGGAAGTAATGGATCAGTCCCGCTGCCGGGTACACGATGAGCGTTGTGCCGCCCACTATGAGTGTATCAGCATTGGAGATGGCTCTGATGGCTCCGTCTATAACGTCGCTGTCGAGTCCCTCTTCATAAAGCACAACGTCAGGCTTTACCCTGCCGCCGCACTTGTCGCACGTCGGCACACCTTTGGACTCCAGAACTTTCTCAAGGCCGTAGTAAGCGTGACAGTTCTCGCAGTAGTTTCTGAGGGTCGAGCCGTGGAGCTCCCACACAACCTTGCTGCCCGCCTTCTGATGCAGGCCGTCGATGTTCTGTGTCACGACCGCTTTTACCTTGCCCTGTTTCTCGAGCTCGGCAAGAGCCTTGTGGCAGTTGTTAGGCTCAGCGTTCTCATAGATGAGCTTGTCCCTGTAGAACTCAAAGAAGTCCTCCGGGTGTCTCATGTAGAAAGTATGCGAGATCATCTCTTCAGGCGAGACGGTCCTGCCCAGGTCCTGGTTATAGATGCCGTTGGCGCTCCTGAAGTCAGGAATGCCGCTCTCTGTGGATACGCCGGCGCCGCCAAAGAAAACTATGTTCTTGCTCTCGTCGATTATCTTCTTTAATTCCTTGATCTTGTCGTCCATAACTGCCTCCCTTCTTTTCCGTGGTCGCCGGTCTATTTAAGGCCCGAGGCCATCATGTAGATGTTGAATATGTCTTCTGTGTTCAGCACTTTGAAGTTGCCGATAGTGCGGGCATCCTGGAATGTGACGCCGAGGGCCGCCTTGCGGCAGGCTGCCTCATCAAAGTCGAGGCCAAGCCCCTGTATGTTAACAGGCATGTCGATCGACTTAAAGAATGTTTCGAAGTTCTCGATGGTCTTTACAGGATCACTTTCGCCGAATACTCCCTCGCCCAGCTTGACGAATCTTTCAGGATCCACGCTGAGCACATATCTTGCCCAGGATCCCCAGATGGCTGCCAGGCCAGCGCCGTGCGCTACGTCGTATTCTGCGGAGAGTTCGTGCTCTATCTGATGGCAGGCCCAGTCGCCCTTGTTGGAATTGCCTGCTGCCATAAGGCCGTTATGTGAGAGTGTACCGCACCACATGAGGTTGGCGCGGGCATCGTAGTCGTCCGGCTTCTCGAGAGCTACAGGAGCCCACTTCATGACTTCCTTCAGAAGCGTAAACGACAGCTCATCTGTGAAGTCGAGAGCGTAGCCCTGATGGAAGTATCTCTCCAGTGTGTGCATCATGATGTCAGTGGCGCCGCAGGCCGTCTGATATTTTGAGACGGTCGCTGTGAGCATAGGATCAAGCATTGAGAACTTCAGTCTGCCGAAGTCGGTATTGACGCCTCTCTTGTATGTCGGGTCTGTCTCGTCGTTTGTGATGACTGAGGAGTCGCTCATCTCGGAGCCTGTCGCTGAAAGTGTAAGCACGCAGCCGACCGGAGCAGTCCCTTCCACCTTGCGTTTTCCGCAGTAGAAATCCCAGACGTCTCCGCCGCCAAATACTCCGTAGCCGATCGCCTTGGCGCTGTCCAGAACGGAGCCGCCGCCGACTGCCAGAATGAAGTCGCAGCCTTCGCTGTTGTAAAGCTCGATTCCCTTTCTGACGAGCGAAACTCTCGGGTTCGGTACTACTCCGCCGAGCTCCACATATTCAATCCCGGCTTCGTCAAGCTTTTCCTCTATGTTGTCGAGCAGGCCGGTCCTTCTGACCGAGCCGCCACCGAAGTGCAACAGCACCTTGACTGCGCCGTAGCCCTTTAGTACATTACCGATCTCGTCCTCAGCCCCTACGCCAAAATACACATGAGTCGGCGTATAGTATTCCATGATTGCCATGATCTTTCTCCTTTACTGATCTTTGCCTGTTTTGTTCTGCTGTCAGATGCGTCCCATTTCCTTGTCTATTTTGCGGTTCCTTATATAAAGACAAACATCTGTCGTCACCAGCAATATATCGATGAGATAGAACCAGAATGAATACTGGAGTTCTCCTGTCTCGCGGAAAATGATAAGTTTTGCAGCCACTCCGAAGAGATAGCTTATGATCACTATGATCTCAAAATACACGCTCTTGCCCAGAGTCGTTTTGCTCTTTATCGACTTGGCTATGTTGAAAGGCCATGAGCAGCCAAAGCCGATGAGCATGATTGTTTCAAAAAGTACTGCTGTTTTCATTTATCTTCTTTCTTTTAAAGTGCCGTTATTTTCTGATTTCTTCGAAGAGTATCGCCTCGTAAGGCTTCATCTGTATTATCTCTTCTACCTCTGCATCCGTGCGTCCCTGATTTGTCATGCGTATCTTCATCTCATCTAGCTCAAAGTCGCCCGGCATTATGAAGTCCGCTCGGGTGCCGGAGAAGTTGCCGACTATCAGGAAGCGTTTGCCGTCCATGCTTCTGCTGTATGAGATGACCTGTCTGTCGTCCGGATAGTACTCTATCGTTTTGCCGGAAAGCAGTACAGGCTCGCTCTTTCTCAGCGCGAGCAGCTTCTGATAAAACCTGTATATCGACTTGTCGGACGCGAGATCCTTTTCTACGTTTATGTCGCGGTAGTCCGGGTTGACGCACTGCCACGGCTTTTCGCCTCTGTTGAAGCCCGCATTTGAAGTGCCGTCCCACTGCATCGGCGTCCTGGCGTTGTCGCGTACGGCCCATCTTATCAGGCGGAGGATAGCCTTTTCCGGGATGCGCATGCCCTTCATCATATCGAAGATGAAGTGCGATACAGGGTCTTTCATCTGGTCCATGCTGCTGAAACGGGTATTTGTCATACCAATCTCTTCGCCCTGGAAGATGAACGGTGTGCCCCAGCCAAGGAAGGTGATCATCGCCAGGAAGGTGGCCGCCTCATAGCGGTATTTCTTTGTGTTAATGCCAAAGCGGCTGACACT
The DNA here is from genome assembly GCA_017438285.1 of Bacillota bacterium. GTDB lineage: Bacteria > Bacillota > Clostridia > Peptostreptococcales > Anaerovoracaceae > Lentihominibacter. The sequence continues at coordinate 12,179 of JAFRVY010000074.1, read as the reverse complement.
GCGCGCCTGGTCGTGGTTCTCAAGCACCAGAGTGTTCCAGCCTGTCCCGTGATATCTCAGCTGCGGGTCCAGCAGTCCGCGTTTGAACTGCCTGAGATTGAATGGCTTGGCTACCATCTTGAGGCCAAACATATTGTCTGCCATAAGATGTTCGAAGTGGAATATGCTGTCCAGCTCACCGGACTCCTCGTGTATGTATCTGTGCGCGTGTTGTTCGTCCGGTGTGTAGGACTCGCCCACCGTGAATGTGTCGTAAAGTGAGAGCGCATTGTCATTCAGTTCCTTGAGAAACTCATGCATGCGCGGTCCGTCGACGTAATACTGAACGCCCTTCTGGAAGTGCAGAGGGTTCCTGTCGTCCCTGAGCGGATACACCTTTGAGATCATGTTGAACACGTCGAAGCGGAATCCGTCCACGCCCTTCTCGAGCCAGAAGCGGAGCGTGTCCGACATCTCTCTCCTGACTGCCGGATTCTCCCAGTTGAGGTCAGGCTGTTCAGGAGCAAAAAGATGCAGGTAGTATTCATCAGTGCCCTCGACGCGTTCCCAAGCCGAGCCCGTGAACGACGAGGTCCAGTTGTTAGGCGGCATGAGTTCGCCGTTCTTGTCGCGCTTGCCTTCCCTGAATATGTACCAGTCACGGTACGGGGAGTTCTTGTCGGCAAGCGCCGCCTTGAACCACTCGTGCTGATCGCTGGTGTGATTGAACACTGCGTCCATCATCACCTTGAGCCCGCGCTTGTGGCACTCAGCCAACAGCTCTTCAAAGTCCGCCATCGTGCCGAAGGCCGGATGTATCGACTTGTAGTCGGCGATATCGTATCCGTAATCCTTCCACGGTGACTTGTAGAGCGGCGAGAACCATATCGCGGTCGCTCCAAGATCTTTGATGTAGTCGAGCTTGGAGATGATGCCGCGGATATCGCCGATGCCGTCGTTGTTGGCATCCATAAAGCTGAGCGGGTAGATCTGGTAGACTACCGCGTCTTTATACCAATTGGTTTTTTTTGCCATATTTAAGGCCCTTTCGTATTTGTAACGGCCGCGCGTCGGGATATGTCCCGAGGTAGCTGCGGCTGCCTTTTAAGCGTTTGTAACAGAGAGCAGCACAGGCAGCAACTGCTTTTTGCGGCTCATCACGCCCGGCATATCGTATGCCTGCTTAGCTATCTTCGTGTAAGGCAGGTCGCGGTTCGACCTGCAGTCAGATACCAGCAGCACGCTGTTCTCACTGAGCACGTCGGTGATCATGAGAAGCGTCCAGTCCAGTCCCTGCGTATCAGCGATCTTCTGCAGCGCTTCGATGTATGTCGAAGCATACTCCTTTACATCCGTAAGTGTCGTGACTTCGCACTGGCCGACGCCCATCTTTGTGCCGCTGTTCTCGTACTTCTTGAAATCCGAGAGTATGGCTTCGTTCGGATCCTGCGTCTTGAGGTTGTCGGTGATACTGAAGAGCTTCTCGCCGAATTCCTGAACGCTCGGCACCTTTGCGAGCCTTGCAAGCATCTCCACCGCCTGCATGTCCTGCACCGTAGTCGTAGGGCTGCGGAGGATAAGCGTGTCGGCGATGATACCGGTGAGCATGGTCCTTGCCGCGTACTCGTCCGGCATGATACCGTGTCTCATATAGAGCTGATAGATTATCGTGTTGGCACTGCCTAGAGGTTCGGCCGCGATGAATATCGGCGTCGCTGTCGAGAGCGAGTCGAGCCTGTGGTGGTCGATGATCTCCACTACCTCCGCCGTCTCTATGCCTTCCACGCTCTGCGCCGGTTCGTTGTGGTCCACCATGATAACTTTTTTGACCGGCTTGTCGAGGAAGCATCGCCTGGTGACGAAGCCCCTGAACTCGCCGTTCTCCATAACGGCAAGTCCCCTGATGTGAGAGTTGGTGAATATCCTTTTGCCCTCTACGAACAGGTCGTCTATGTCGATGGTCTCCGTCGCCAGCTCCATCATGGATTCGACTGACTCTGCCAGCCTGATCCTTCTGAGCGTCTCCGCTGTGCCGAGGTCCGTTATAAATACAGAACCATCATATCCGCTGTAGTTCACATCAGGCGCTTCATCGGATGCCGTGATGATGATTGCCGGTACCTGCTTCTTTATGGCGTACTCGATGTGATCCGCCCGTGCTCCCAGCACCACGATGCAGTCGCCGATCTCCTCAAGCAGTCCGCTGAACGCCTCATATGAAGCAGCGCCTACAAGCAGGGATCCTTCGATCGTTTCACTCTTTCCCCTGTGCAGCAGATTCCCCGGTATTACCCGGAGTATGTTATCTACCGTGAGTCTGTAAGTAGGTATCTCTTCTTTGTTGTCCGACAGGAACCATCTGGTGATGTCGTCCACGCTGAGCAGGCCTTTGAATTTTTCGCCGTCATAGATAGGAACGACCGATGGATTCTCCGCGCTGTAAGCGTTGACGAGGGCAAAGATCGGCGCGCCTGCCTGGATGTGTGTCTGAGGCGTAAGCATGACATCTCTCACCTTCGGATAGACATCCTTTCTGTAAGGCGGGATCTCGATCCCCATCGCTTCCATCTGGTCCTTCACCTGGTCGGATACAGGGCTGCAGTGGATCGCGATGTATTCGTTTTCCGGATCAGTCAGGTTCTTGAGGTTGGCATAGGCCGACGCAGCGCAGAGGCTGTCGATGTCCGGATTCCTGTGTCCCGTGATATAGACTTTGCTCATTGTATTTATCCCTTTTCAAATATGTTTTTAGCCCGGTAGAGCACCGCTACGATGCTCCACACGTATGCAACTGTAACGAATATATTAAGGCGCATGTTTTCCCTGAAGACTATCATCAGCGCCGCGAATAAAGCCGCAAGGCCGGCCATCTTCAGCATGAACGGCAGGTCCATTCCGCACCTTTGTTTGGCGTATTTGCCGGTGCAGAACAGGAATGCATAATAAGCGATGATCGCCGATGTGATCAGTATGATCTTAGGCAGCAACGCCACCTCTTCTTCACGCATGAACTCCAGCGATACTGTTATGAGGCCAAGCGCGAATATGATGAATATGTGGATGATCATGTACAGCATGCCGCTGTCTTCCGTCTCCCTGTCCAGGAGATGATCGTATATGAGTTCGTACGAGACGAACAGCCCTGCAACTATGAGAAATCCCATAAGCGAGAAATAGATGACACTCCAGTCAAAACCGCCGTCGCTCACGAAGTATGCGGAGATCACGATTATCATCTCGCCGAATGTGAATACCACATAGAGCATGGCGCGTTCTGTCAGGTGCGAAAAGTCGATGACCCCTCCCGGGCTCCTGTTTCTGTTGACGGCTGTCAGGATGATGCCGGCAAATATCGCGGCCAGTGAAACCCAGCCTGTCAGCGCCGGCGGGACGAATGCGGCCACGAGGGCTATCGCCGCTTCTATGAACAGTATCCAGATCATGCGCTTTATCAGGTCACGGTTCCAGACATCCGCCTGATGGTTCCGCAGCTCAACGACGTACTGCAGTCCTATGTTGATCAGTATGAGCGCCCAGGCGATGTGATACTGCGCCTGGTATGCAAACCAGTCGGTACGCGTGCTCTGACCTATGAAGTACATCAGATACATGTTGACCAGCAGAAAGACATGGTCACGCACGCCGTTACGGCCAAACATGTTTATATAGAACGTCGTGAAGTTCCAGATCTGGATGATGGTCAGCGTGCACACTATGTACGCGAAGAAGGCGGCGCCGGAAACAAAGCCGTTCTCAAAGGTGCTGAGAAGAGCGTTGTTGCGGCCCACCATGTATACGAAAACAAGGTCGTATATGAGCTCGAGGTATTCTACTTTCTTTTCTTCGTTCTTCAGCTGGAACATTCTATGTCAAATGCTTCTCTGCCCAACGGGTTACGGTTTCTCTGGCCGCAGGGCACTTGCTCCCCTGTATCGCCAGAGTCTTCCCGACCTTTGCGCCGGTACAGAACTTCTTAAGGTCGCTTCTGCTCTTTGCCTCGCCGCTTCCCTCATGGGTCATGACAGGCCATACATGCTTGCCTCTGAAATGCAGCTTCTCCAGCTGTCCGAAAACGGCGCACGGATATGTGCCCCACCAGCAAGGCCCGGCGATCACGATGTTGTCGTACTCGCTGATGTCATGCAGATATTCCTTAAGCTTCGGGCGGGCATTGTCACGCTGCTCCTGCTTCGCGACCTCGGTGCACTCCATGTAGTCAGCCGGATATTCCTTGACCGTTTCTATCTCAAAGAGATCCGCGCCTACCGCGTCGCGAATGTATTGGGCGATAAGCTCAGTATTGCCTACTTCAAGATCTACCAGCTTGCCGTCCACATAATTCTGTCCCTTGCGGGAGTAATATATGACCAGATTGTTTGCCATTATCCTCTTCCTTTTCCGTTCTTTGGATATCAATTGTATTGTACCACACCTTGCGCACAAAAAAGGCATGGACGCTCATTCGTTCCATGCCTGTTCTGCGTTTTTTCGTGACCGGATCACTTCTTTCCCATCATGCTGAGCGGCAGCTCCATGCGGTTTGCTTCCAGCAGATCTTTGTTGCTGAGTATCTCCTTTGCCGGACCGTCCGCGGCTATGCGGCCGCCTGAGATGAGGATCACCCTGTCGCAGGTGTCGAGTATCATGTCGAGGTCGTGCGACGCTATCAGCTTGGTCTGATCCAGCTCGCGTATCGTGTTTATGACGAGGCGGCGGTTGAAAGGATCGAGAGCGGAAGTCGGCTCATCCATGAGGATGGCCTGCGGCTCCATCGCAAGAATAGTGGCAATGGCACCCATGCGCTTCTCACCGCCGGAGATCTTGTGGTTGTAGCGGTGTTTGAGGTATTCGAGGTCCAGCCTCTTCAGCACTTCATCGACACGCTGATCCACTACCTCCCGGCTGAGCCCGTAGTTGAGCGGACCGAAGATCATGTCCTCGTAAACTGTCGGCATGAACATCTGGTTGTCCGAGTTCTGCAGCACAAAGCCTAGCTTTGCGCGGATCTCGCCCAAAGTATCCTTCTTTACCTCGATGCCGTCTATAAGGATCTTGCCCTCGCCCTGCAGCAGGCCAAGGAGCAGTTTCATTATCGTGGACTTGCCGGCGCCGTTGGCTCCTATAAGGCCCACCGATTCTCCCTTTTCGATCCTGAATGACATGTCGTGCAGCACATATTCTTTCTTTTCGTATGCGAAGCTCACATTCTGAAATTCGATCATATTTTTACCTCACAAACAGCCCGCCAATGAGCTGTGCTATATCTGCGTATCTCAGCAGGAAGAAGAACGCGATGCAAAGCCCCATGAACAATGCGTCTTTGATATTGAACGGCCTTATGTCCGCGTAATGGAAATGCTCGTGGTAGCCGCGCAGCATCATGCTTGAAAAGAGCTCCTGAGCGCGGTCCATGCTTCTGAGAAGCAGCTGGCCCAGGAAGGATCCCCATGCTGAGACGTGTATGCCCTTCTGTCCGGGGGCGCGCAGAGAATACGCTTCTGTCATGACTGCAAGTTCCTCTGTCATTACGCCCACGTAGCGGTAGGTCAGCTGAAGCAGCGACACCAGCATCGCCGGTACATGCAGCTTCCTCAGGGCTGCGCACAGACTGTCGATCTTTGTGGTCGCCATCAGCAGGAACGACATCATCAGGCAGAAGACTCCCTTGAGCATCAGCGTGATCATCGAGATCACTCCGCCGGATATCCCCACTCCGCCTATGGTCACCATTATCTCTTTGTCAAAGAACGGGTTGAACAGGCCTACCGCCATGACCAGAGGCAGCACGATGCGCAGCTTGTAGAAGCAAGTATGCACATCAACACCACTGACCTGGAACATGATGACCGGCCACAGCACCATAGGTACCAGGCCGCTCAGATCATACTTGTCGAAGGACAGTGTGATGAGGATATATACGATTGTGGTGATCAGCTTTGCTGCGGGATGCAGAGAATGTATGGGGGACTGACGCGCCGCCAGTTCATCCATCTCCGAAAGCTCATGCAAAGCCTTCTGCATTTTGTTCATTAAGAGATTCCTGTATTAGCAGTAATAAGGGGCACCCTGCGATGCCCCTAACAATATACCATATTCCGAGAGAGAATAGAGTATGGCCTATTCAGTTTGTGTTTTCCTTTTACGGAAGAAGCCTCCGATGAAGCATATCAGTATAGCGACTCCTGCCACTATGGCGGATCCGACTATACCGGATACGGTCGTGCCCGCAGGCGATTCGCTGCCAGGGAATGCGTAATCAGGCAGGAACGAAGTCTTCTCCTGTATAGATCCCGCTGTATCCGCAGCTCCGCTGGATACACCGAAGTTCTCTTCATCGAGTCCCATATTTGTGGAATATCCGCCGTCCTCATTTCCGAAGAGTGCCCATTCCAGACCGTCAGGGTTCGAGCTGGCCAGCAGGCTGAGTCCGCCGCCTACTACGAGCGCAACGATGGCGAGTATGGTAACGACTGACTTGAGAGAACGCTTAGGCTCTCCTTCACCGCTGAGATCTACACCCTGCAGAAGCTCCGGACGTGAATTATAGACGAATACCAGTACTGCGGCAGTGATCAGACCCTCAACCAGTCCAATAGCCAGGTGGATCGGCTGCATCAGGGCACAGAACGCGCCAAACGGCAATTCCGTTATGCCTGACAAGCTGGTCTCAAGCACCACCGAAAAAGCTCCCAATTGCAAGGTTATTATGCAGCCTATTATCGACGCCGCGATTATGCGTCCGCGCTCGGCGCTCTTGCCCTCGCCGAACCACTTGCCGTTCATTATAGGACGCCAGATCAGGAAGTAGCCGACGAAGCACCCGTAGAAAGCCATGTTCCAGCAATTGGCCCCCAGGGCCATTAGCCCCCCGTCGGCAAAGAAAAGACATTGTATAGCCAGGATCACGATCATGGATAAGAACCCGGCGTACGGCCCAAGCAAGGCCGATAACATCATACCTCCGCACATATGTCCCGATGAACCTGTTCCCGGGATAGTGTAGTTGATCATCTGTCCGGCAAATACCAGAGCAGACGTTACTGCCATTACAGGCAGCTTCTGTGGCTCATCATCTTTTTTAAGCTGATGGATGGAAACGCCGGCTGCTGACGCTGACGCGACATACATGGTCGCAGCTACTGCAGGAGCCAGTAAAGCATCTGCCATATGCATAAAATGCACCTCCCTTTTTCCTTTGATACTGAAATTATATTGTCAGTTTCCATGGCCCACAAGCCCCCGCAGGGGATACAAATTTCTTAAAAAGCATAAAAAAACGGCCCGGATTCGGGCCGGGTCATCAGGATTTCTCATAGTTCTTAAGAATAGTCCATATAGCACAGCAGGGGCTCGTTATTGCCAAAGTCCCATGTGTGCGTCGAGTCGCCTCCGCAGATGAATCGTTCCTGGCATTCAGTGCATTTTGAGCAGCTTGCTGTACGGTCTCCCCTGAACACTTCGAATCGGTTAAGCCAGACTTCCATGAAATTATCTTTATGGATGTTTCCCTGCACCAGCTCCGGTCTGTTTTCTATGTCCAGGCAGGCGCAGATATCACCGTTGCTTCTCACGCTCGCAGTGAGTATCCCGGCTCCGCAGAGGAAGTAGTGGTCACGCACCATGCGCTCGTGTTCTACGCCAAGATAATGCGAACAGCCGAAGGTCACTTCCATCAGATTGTCCGGATCAAATCTCTTTTCGCTGATGTATGACAGCAGTTGTCTGAACTGATCAGCTGTCAGTAAGAGATCCGATGACTCGCAGGCGCGGCCTATAGGCTCGACGTTGATAGGGCGCCAGCTGGTGATACCCATGCCGCGAAGCAGTTTATACATTGGTTCAAGTTCATCGAAGTTGCCCTGATGCAATACGGTCGTCACCTGTGGTTCAAAGCCGGCCTTCTGCAGCGACTCGATACCGCGCAAGGCAAGACACCACGCGCCTTCCTTCTGTCTAAGGGAATCATGCGACTTCTCCATTCCATCCAGGCTGACGGATACGGTGGACATTCCTGCCTTCCTGAGCTTTTCTGCGGCAATGTCATCTATAAGGGTGGCATTGGTCGTCATGCCCCAGTTGAAGCCCATCTCCTTAACGCGACATGCGATCCCGAAAAAGTCCGGATGCATCATTGGTTCTCCGCCGGTCAGACAGATAGTAGGTTTGTACAGGCTCTGCTGAACAGTCTTAAGCGTCCTTTCGACATCATCGATCGTCAGCGCCTGCCCTTCCGCTGTGCAGCTGCTGCCGCAATGTCTGCATCTCAGATTGCAGCGGTCGGTTATCTCAAAAAACAGCCACCGCAAATGCGGAGACTGTTTTAAGTCCTCTCTGTGCCTTGCAACTGTTTCAAGCTGTGAGCGTTTAAGATCTTCTATGGACATTATTCGGCTGATTCTACGACTGGTGCCGCGCTGCCGCATTCAGGGCAGTATTTCTCGTCATCGATCATCAGTGTGGTCTTCCACGTGTACCCACATTTTCCGCACTTGTGTGTCCTTGAGACCGGAGGCGGTCCGTAGATGCACGCGATTTCTTCAACGATAAATTTTGGTGTGCCCATAGGGGCTCCGCAGTAGCGGCAGTATTTGTCGCCCTCTCTGTAAGAGTTGCCGCAGTTAGCGCATACCTTGCGCTTCTCTCCCAGTTCTACCATTGCTCCCTCCTCTTCAAACCTGTTCAAGTATTTCATTCATCTTTTGCGCGAATGCCGCGTGACCTTCCGGAGAGAAATGCACCCCGTCAAAGGTCATCCCGATATCCCATTCCGCCGCGTCAGCAAACAGGCAGCCTTTTCTCTCCGCGACTTCCCTGTAGGCCTCTCCGAGGTCCTGTGATTCTTCAATGATCTCATCATCCATTACCCACTCGCCGAATTGCAGAAGCGGCGGGGAGATCAGCAGGACCGGCTTTCCCGCATCGATGATCGTATCAAGAAAGCTCTCCATACTGCCTGCGATCTGTCCGGCGCCAAGGCCGCTGCACAGATCGTTCGTGCCAAGCATGACCGTGACCAGATCCGGGTCGTTCAGCCTGATCAGGCCCGCATACCTCGACTGCCCGCGCGGTACTGTCATGCCATTGGTTCCGCAGTTGATGACTTCGCAGCCCTCCAGGCGGTCAGTCCACGGGATCCCTTCCGGGTACCTTGATCCGATGTAGGACCGGGGATCGTAGCCGTACGTATTCGAATCGCCTATACAAAGTATTTTCATTTTTTTCAGTGTCTGCCTTTTCTTTCGAGGACATATCTGAACCAGGCCTCAAACTCGGCTCCAAGCCTCTTTACAAGTTCTGCGGCTTCTTCCGGTTTAGCGGAAGCTGCGTACAGGCACTGCTGCGCTATCTGGTACTTTCTGGCAACAGACATGCGCGCCAGCTCCGCATCGGTATATTTCACTATGTCGACCATTTCCTCCTGCGCGCGGAAGAACCTTATGAAGGCCTCCGCGGTCTCATGGCCAACGATCGGCTCGAGAAGCGAGAAATCATTGCCGGAACTGTCGAGTACGCGCGACACCATCTCCCAGCGGCGCGGATCGGCATAGCCCTCTGTTCCCGTGAATGAGGTCCTGAGATAGAGGTCGTTGTTAGCCAGGAACTCCATGACATATGGATTGATGTTCTTCCTGACCGCCCAAGGCATCCAGTTCTCCACCGTCGTTCGTATGTATATGTGAGCGAACCTTCCAAAGAGCGGCTCCGCCAGGTCGTGCGCTACGCTTGACTCCGCCCTGTCGTTTCCTGCCGCGACTATACGGGCGTTCTCCGGAAGCGGCCAGCGGTTGTTGACGAAGCGTTCCAGCACTATCTTGAATATGACAGCCTGCGTCTGCTTTGTGGCATTAGTCAGTTCGTCAAAGAACAGGATATGAGGCTTGCCGTCTTCGCAGAGACGCTCCAGCTTTACCAGCCATACCGGCTTGATGTCTATGATCGTGTCAGTCGACTCGTTGTAGACAGCGCGGCCGTTTATGGTCTCAGGTGTCTCGTTTACCAGCTCTATGTCGAGGACATCCGGGTCGATCTCCTTTACGCGGTCGCTCTTTCCGTCGCCGGTCAGCCCGTGGATGAACACCGGTATGTCCGCCTCGATAAAGGATCTTATCAGATCCAGTTCGTCATGCTCTTCGATGTGATACGATGTCCCCGCAGCGACGGAAGCGATCTCCTTGTCGTCTTCCGCGAGCAGTTCCTCTATGAATCCGTCCGTGAGATAGGCTGCGGCGTCCTCGCGGCCAAGTCCCGCAAACAGGGCTCTGCCGGATATGAGCAGCTTGTTGATCTCATCGTAATACCAGCGCACAGGGCGAACTTCGATGAATATCTCCTCGCCTGCGGTTACAGCGCTTCCGTCAGACAGCTGAACATATCCGCTCGGTGTCTCTTCTGTGACAGCAACCCTTATGATCTGCTTGGCGCCCAGTCTGTATACATCTCTTTTTTCCCCGGCTATGGTATAGCTCATCCCGGTCTTTTTCAGAGTGCCGTCGCGGTATTGCTTCTCTGCCATTTCGCGCATGGACGACTCAAGTATGACTGACGGGAAGGTCCCGAGCTCTGCCGTAACGATGCCGCCCGATTCACGTACCTGGCTGAGCAGTTTTTCATCGCCCGGCTCCATCAGAAGCACAGGCCTTACGGCGCAGTTACTGTCTATATGGTCGCGTCCGAATCTGTCAGCGCAGTCTCCTCCGGAAAGGAAGTAATTGACACGATCACCGCTCAGCGTGAACCCGTCGTCCGGTATGGTGACCAGCACCAGATCGCTTGCGTGGACCGAGGTGCCTGCCGCGCGGAAAAGCGGGAGCGGGTTCTCGAACAGCTGCTTATGTGATAAGAAAATCGACTTCATATCTGTTTATCTCCTCCGGTTTTTTAACGTAGATCACTTTTCCGCCGGGTGGATCGACCGGCATATCGCTGTACACGAGCCAGATGGCGTCGCTTCTGGTTTCCGGCATGTCCGCGTATCCGTCTGTGAATATTATCTTTGTCTCGGCGTCGCCTGTAAAGGCTCTGACGGCAGTCTCGAAATTGGTTCCGCCTGATCCCTTTATCTCAAGTTTCGAAATGTCTTTCTCGGAGTGTATCTCCTGGAATCCGTAAAACTCGGTATCAAAGCAGCCGACCTTTACGACAGCATCCTCCTGCAGTATCTCCCTGACTCCTCTGACGAAAGCTCTCAGTAGATCCTCATCTATCGACGCGCTCGTGTCCAGAAGTATCTCTGCGTGCGGCACCGGATACGGCCTGAACTGCTCTATGAGTATTCCATCTCTGATCCTGTCCGCAGGGAACCAGTCGTAATCGAGCTGCATGCTCGGCTCCAGCAGGTCCGCGAGACCTGCCACAGCTTTCGCGAGACCCGGGTCTTCTATGTCACGGTTCTGCGCGCCCTGAAGATCTCCTGCCTGATTGTTCTTTTCGCCCTTTTTCAATATAGCGACATATTGGGTGTCGGACTGTTTGTCCGGCTTTTCCTCTTCCGAGATCCTGAAGTCATCTCTTTCGGCTTTCTCGTACAGGATGTCATATACTTCTTCCGCGCTCAGGCTCTTTGCGTCCTTCTGGCGGAAGATGTTGACCGGCGGCTCAAAGCCGTCAGCCAGAAGCATCTCATTGACAACTGCCGCGCAGGCAAGGTCCCAGATCCTTGGCTCTTTTCCCTCTCCTCTCTGCTGATGGGCGAGCTGTATATGCATCAGCTGCTGAGCGATCAGATACGTCTGCGCGTCACGCGGGAACTGTCTCAGGTTGCGGCTGTTGTAATAAACGGTCCTTCCGCTGTATCCCGTCGGATCCGCTGCCGGGGTGTTTTTGAATTCCACCGCGGCCATCAGATCACGCCATTCAGGGTACTTCTCAAGAATATTCGATTGTGCTTCATTCAAGTCGAATCTTATATCCATATCCATCCGGTTTCCGTGGACCGGGCTTTTTAGCTCCTGTTATTCCTGTATCCATAATAACACAATCACTGCATAATAAATCCCCGGAGTTATTTCCGGGGACATAAGAAAAGAACGGTCTGCGGACTCATAAAAAACAGCCACCGCAGACGCTGAACTAGTCAACAGAAAGTAGACAGTTTAAAAAAGCTATACAAAGCCCATTTCAGTCTTGTACTGGACTGGGCTTTTGTAGTTCAGCGCATATGCCGGTCGTTCATTGTTGTAGTATTTAATGTACTCGCTGAT
>JAFRVY010000073.1 GCA_017438285.1 Bacillota bacterium | reverse complement strand
GTCATTGATAAGCCTGACGAGCCGGTCCAGGAGCACTGCGTTGTGCACCACAACAAGAAGCGCACTGTGATCCGAAATGAAAGTATCGAATACGCTGGCGACCTGATGCTGATCCTTGCCTGGTACAAGCTTCTCGACGATGCAAACGACGAAGGCAAGACCTCTGCAAAAGCCGCGACCCTGCTTTTGCGGTCGATCTACAAGAAGCTGGAAGCCAAACACCCGAGCCTTTGCAAAGGCATCAGTGAGAACCTGTCGAAGCTCTCGGCGCTGGAGGAAGGCAAGTGCGCGAGTCTCGACGAGGCAGCGGAGGCCTTTGCGAAAATCATGGAGGTCATGTTCCGCGAGGGCATGCGGGAGAACCGCGAGGGCGCGCGGGAGAACCGCGAGGGCGCGCAGGCAGACGATGCGCTCTTCGGGCAGATCGGCTATCACATGGGCAAATGGATCTACCTCATCGACGCCATGGACGACATCGAAGAAAACGTAGAGAGCGGCGCATACAATCCGCTGATCTACCGCTTTGATTTCAGAGGATGCGTCTCGGGAGATGAGGCGCTTGCCGGCGAGACGATCGCAGAATTCAAGGCGCGCATTCATGACAGGGTCGAGTTCAATCTCTTTCATTATCTGGCCGTCATGAACGAAAAAATTCAGCAACTTGATATAAAGAAAAATAAAGGTATAATAGAGAATGTAATATATTTCGGCATGAACCGAAAAACAGAAGAGATATTGGGAAACATCCAGAAAACGGATAACCACAAGGAGGATATGAATGAATCCATATGAGGTATTAGGAATTAAAGAAGGCGCTTCCGAAGAGGAAATCAGAGCAGCTTACAGAGAGCTGGTCAAGAAATATCATCCTGACAAGTATCAGGACAACCCGCTGGCTGATCTGGCAGAGGAGAAGCTCCGTGAGGTCAACGAAGCGTACGATATGCTGATGAAGGACATCACGAACCCGAGCGGCTATCAGTCCTACAGTTCCGGCAACGCGCCGAAACCGGACTATATGCAGGCGAGACGCTACATCGACGCACAAAACCTCGCCGCGGCCGATGACATTCTCAACCGCTCCCAGGACAGGAGCGCTGAGTGGTTCTTCCTGAAGGGCGTCATCGCATCGAGAAAAGGCTGGTATGACGAGGCCGTCAGCAATCTACAGACCGCCTGCAACATGCAGCCGAACAACGCTGAGTACAAGCAGCACCTGAGAGCCATCCTGAACCAGGGCGGCATGTTCCAGAACCAGGCACACGGCCAGGGATACAACGGCCAGATGAACGACGATTTCTGCTGCAAGGCACTGCAGTGCTACATCTGCGCTGACTGCTGCTGCGATGCATTCTAAACAATGAAACGAAATAAAACATTCAAAATTGCATTGGGCGGGCTTTGTCTCGCCCTTGCTGTTATATTCATGTTCGGCGCATCCTTCGTACCGGGCATCGACATGACCCTTTTCGCCATCGCGTCCCTTTTCACAGTCATCATGATCATCGAGACGGGCGTCGGCGGAGGGCTTTTGATTTACGTGGGCGCGTGCATCCTGGGGCTGATTCTGGTTCCGGCTAAGCTCGCCCTCATTCCGTATATCTTTTTCTTTGGGTACTACGGAATACTCAAGTACTTTATCGAGAAATCAAAAAGCGGCGTAGTGCAGATAAGTCTCAAACTTATCTTCTTCGCCGCTTTGTTGTGTTTTGGATTACTCGGTTTCAGAGCAGTTCTTGCGTCTGCCGTGGATCTGCCGGATTTCCCGGTCGCTGTCCTCATCATCGGTGGTACGCTGATGCTTCTCGTCTACGATTATATCCTGACGTTCCTTATCAATTTCTATCGACGCCGCTTTGGTCCCGTACGGGAGCCGGAGCAGCCGCCGAAGTTAAGCTGACCCGCGCCGCAATCTTATGCGCCGTGTGCGCTGCCGCGCTGCTTAGTTGTCAGCGCTGTTCTCATCACTGTTATAGATCAGCTTCTCTCCGTCCGTATCGATCGTGACGCTTCCGCCGTCAACGATATTTCCGCGAATGATCTCACCGGCGAGTTCCGACTCGACCGACTTCTGCAGATATCTCTTGACCGGACGTGCGCCGTAGGCCGCATCGTAGCTTTCGCGTGCGATGAACTCCTTCGCCGCATCGGTCAGCGTGATGGTGATCTCACGCTCGGAGAGTCTTGCCTCGATGTCCTTCATGGACAGGTCGATGATCTTGATGATCTGATCCTGGGTCAGCGGTGAGAATACGACAGTTGCGTCGATTCTGTTCAGGAATTCCGGTCTGAAGTACTTCTTCATTTCGTCCTCGACCTTTTCTTTGACCTCAGGGTCTACCGTGCCGTCTTCCTTGATGCCGTCAATCAGCATGCTGCTTCCGATGTTGGAAGTCATGATGACGATGGTGTTTTTGAAGTCGACTGTTCTGCCCTGGTTGTCGGTCAATCTGCCGTCATCAAGGAGCTGCAGCAGGATGTTGAACACATCCGGATGCGCCTTTTCGATTTCGTCAAAGAGGATGACGGAGTACGGCTTCCTGCGGACGGCTTCCGTCAGCTGACCGCCTTCGTCATATCCAACATATCCCGGAGGGGCTCCGACCAGCCTGGAAACGGAGTGCTTCTCCATGTACTCCGACATATCGATTCTGATCATGTTTCTCTCCGAGTCGAACAGGGCCTCGGACAAAGCCTTTGCAAGTTCCGTCTTACCGACGCCTGTTGGTCCCAGGAAGATGAAGGAACCGATTGGTCTCTTCTCGTCCTTGAGTCCGGCTCTCGCTCTGAGCACGGCTTCGGCAACGGCCTGGATACCTTCGTCCTGACCGATGACTCGCTTGTGCAAAATCTCAGGCAGTCTGAGC
>JAFRVY010000007.1 GCA_017438285.1 Bacillota bacterium | reverse complement strand
ACAGATCGCCCGGCGTTGCCTGCAGGGTCGGTCTCGTGAAGCACTTTTTCATTCTGCGCTCACTGGAACGTCTGCCTTTTGTCAGATCCCCGAATCGCTGAAGCAAAACCCCGCCGCCCAGCATGTTCGAAAGCTTGGCTATGGATTCACCATACTCGTTGCTGTCGTCGAAGGGTTCCGTAAAGTGGTTCGACACCAGCAGAGCGAAATTGGTGTTGTTCGTGTGCAGTTCAGGGGCATCATAACTGTGTCCATTGACTGTGACGATGCCGTTTGTATTCTCGGCAACGACCTCACCGTATGGATTCATACAGAATGTCCTGACCATATCGTTGTATTTGTCCGTCTTGTAAACGATCTTGCTTTCGTATACGTCGTCCGTGATGTGCTTGAAAACTTCCGCCGGCAGTTCGACTCTGACACCGATATCTACGCGGTTCTTCTTCTGCTCGATACCCATCTTGTCGCAAATGCTGGCGATCCACTTGGATCCGGATCTGCCTGTTGCCAGGACCAGGTCTTTGCAGCAGTATTCGTCGCCCTTATCGGTGATGACGGTGAATGTGTGGTTTTCGTTTCTGATGACGTCAGAGATAGTCGTATGGAATTTCATGTCAACTTTCTCACTGGAGTAATCGAACATCTTCTTGAGAATGCGCACGTTTCTGTCGGTTCCCAAATGTCTGACCTTGGCCTCCAGGAGGTGCAGGTTGTTTCTCAGGCAAATGGTCTTCAGTTCCGAGCTTGCCGTCGAGTAGAGTTTTGCGTCGGCGCCGCCCATACTGCAAAGCACTTCGTCCACGTATTCCATCAGTTCCATGGCTTTGTCGACTCCAACGTAGTTGTGCAGGTCTCCGCCGAACTGCGTCGTGATGTTGTACTTACCATCGGAAAGCGTTCCCGCTCCGCCGTATCCGTTCATGATGTGACACGGATTGCACTTGAGGCAAGTCTTTGTTATACCGCGCTTGATCGGGCAGACTCTCTCTTCGAGCTGGCCGCCTTTGTCGAGCACGAGCACTCTGGCATCGATGTCCAGTTTCGCGAACTCGTAGCTCATAAACACGCCGCTTGCGCCGGCTCCCACAACAATGATATCGTATTTTTCCATTTGGTTTGCTCTCCTTTAGTTCTGCTTAAGTTCATCAAGGATCTCCTTGATGAGGACTCTTTCATCCATGTCGTACTTGACGCCGTTGATCTCCTGATAGGTCTCGTGACCTTTGCCGGCGCAGATGATGATGTCGCCCGGCTCGCCGTGTTCGATGGCGTATTTGATGGCGTCCTTCCTGTTGATGATCTCGACGTACTTGCCGTCGGTCTTGCTGATGCCCGTTTTGATGTCATCGATGATCGCCTGCGGATCCTCGTTTCTCGGATTGTCGCTGGTGATGATGGTCAGGTCTGCCAGATTGCCTGAGACCTCGCCCATCTCGAATCTCCTGTCGCGGGCCCTATTGCCGCCGCACCCGAATACTGTTACCAGTCTATGCGGATTGTATTCTCTGAGTGTAGTGAGCAGACTTTCCAGCGCCATGGCGTTGTGCGCGTAATCGATCATGAGAGTGAAGTCATCGCTGACCTTGATCAGTTCGATCCTGCCCTTGACCTTAATGTCCTTCAGAGCATCCACGATACTCTTCGGGTCTACATCGAAATGTCTGCAGATGGCGATTGCCGTCATGGAATTGTAGACACTGAACTTGCCCGGCACATCGATCTCAACCGGAAAATCCATCAGGCCTTTGACGTGGTACTTGATGCCCAGATATCCCGGTCTTGAAACCAGCTCCATGTCCTCGGCCCGCAGGTCCCGCCTGCAGATGTCCAGATGCTCGCTCTGGCCGATGCCGTAGGATTCCAGATCGCATGTGACGCCGTCGACGATCTTCTCGAAGTGCTCGTCATCTCTGTTGACGATGCCGACGCGGCACTGATTGAGAAGCATCTTCTTGCACTCGAGATAATGGTCGAAATCTCTGTGCTCGTTCGGGCCGATGTGGTCCGGTTCGATGTTGGTGAAGATGCCGTAATCGAATACGAAGCCTGCTGTTCTGTGAAGCATGAATCCCTGAGAGGATGCCTCCATGACCACGGTGTCGCATCCTGCGTCTACCATCTCTCTAAAGTACTTCTGAACCAGATAGGATTCCGGCGTCGTGTTGGCTGCCGGGATGCTTTTGTCTCCGATGATGGCCTCGATAGTGCCGATGAGACCGACCTTGTGCCCCACGTTTTCGAGGATGGACTTGACCATGTATGTCGTTGTGGTCTTACCTTTTGTCCCCGTGATGCCGATGGTCTTCAGCTCTCTCGCCGGGTGTCCGAACCAGGCGGCGCTGATGCATGCCAGTGCCAGGCGGGTGTCATCGGTCTGAATGATAACCGGTCCGGCCTTTGCGGCGTTGTCCGCAGTCTCTGCGGTGTCGCTCGCTACTGTCGCTGCGGCGCCCTTCATGATCGTCTCAACAGCCGACGCATCCTGCACGACGATGACGGCAGCGCCCTTTGCCGCTACATCCGGTGCGAATTTGTGGCCGTCAGCCACAGCGCCTTTGATGCAGACGAAAAGGCACCCTTCCTGCGCCTTTCTGGAGTCCAGAATGATCTCACTGACTTCCGTCTCCAGACCGGCTGCGCCGTCCTCTAATATTTCAAATTTAATGTCTTCTAATAATGTTGCTAATTTCATTCACTGCTCCCATTTTTTCGCACATAAATACAGAATATATTATATTGTAAAAAGCGTAAAGAATCAACGATTGAGCGTGAAATGGTTTCAACAAAACCCTGCCGCTGTACCCTCACAAATTGGGAGTTATTTGACTCGCTAGATCGGGAATTGAAGGCGCAAATAAAAATCGGGCGGGGCTTCATGCCCGCCCGACATATTCTTTATCAGATGACGTTTCTGTGGTCTTCGTTATCTGACCCTGACTTTGAATGTAACGGTTCGCGTAATTGCTCCGTATTCTTCATTGCCGGCATCCCTGACCTTAACTTTCACGGTATATTTCCCCTTCTTCAGGCCCTTCTTGATCTTCAGTTTACCGGTCTTCTTGGAAACTGTGATCTTCTTTTTGCCTTTGACTTTCGTATACGTCAACTTGCCCTTTGCGTTTGTGATCTTTAGGTACTTGGTACGCTTTATCTTGACGCTTTTCTTTTTGAGTTTCTTGGCCTTGACCTTCACGGTCTTTTTTTTGGCCTTTGCGGTCATAGGGTTTCGCATCTTGACGACGAGAGGCGTCTCACCGTTGCATAAATCACCTGCCTGCGTTTTCAGATAGGAGGTCACAGTATAGTAATTGACTTTGTCTTTGTCAAAAGCCGCGTCGGTGTATTCCGTCTTACTGATTTTATCTTCAAATTCAAGCTTCGTCAGGTCTTTGTCCGCATACTTGCGCACGTAGTAGCCATTTGCGTTATCCACCGCCGGCCAACTCATGTGCATCTCGCCGTTATCAATGGAATCGACTGCCGGCTCACAAAAGCTTTTGTTACTGAGAAGCTTCAGTGTATAATTTGTCTCCAGGTTTATGCCATCCGGGTTCCCCCACAGGACCTGTATTTGATAACTCCCGGCTTTTTTAGCTGTAAATTCAACCTTCGCATATGGTTTATCAGGATAATCCTCTCTGTCAAATGCGAGGCTTTTGCCGTCTTCAGACCTGACGCGAAGAACCGCTATGCCTGCACCGATGGTCATGACTGCACAAATCTTCTCATTTTCTTTCAGTTCGACTCGGTACATGTGGTAGTAGCCACCGCGTCCATCGGTAAGAACGCCGTTTGAATTTACTTCGTCGAAGTAGTCCATCATTTCTTCTCTTTTGAAATTATCTTTTACAACGTATGGCTTTTTGTGGATGATCTTATATGGTGGGGCTTCTTCGACAGTTACATTACATGTGGTATAAATACCTCCGCAGTCTATCTTGATCGTGGAGACTCCCGGGCTCCCCGCAGATATGACTCCGTCATCATTTATCACGGCAACTTTCTCGTTACTCGAACGGATCTTCAAATCACTGAGGTCTGCATTGCCCGGATAAACAGCGTATTCAAAAGACGTTTCCGTTCCTTCATACATCTTGATAACCGGCTTGTTGATAACGATTTTCTCTGGAGCAGTCTTGTCAGCGAGCAGATTCTCCATGGCCTTATTGACGTCGATCCTGCCGAATCCCTGACCTTCTTTTTCAGCAGAGAAACTTTCCTGCCCTGTGCTCGTGAAGAGAAGGTTTTTGATTTCCCTGTTCGTCAAATTCGGATCTGCGGCAAGCAGCAATGCAGCGGAACCAGCCGTAACTGGTGTGGCAGAAGATGTCATATTGAATTTCCTATACTGATTATTGGCTGTGTGACTGGTTGTCATCAGATTTCTTCCCGGCGCAGAGACGTCCTTATCGACACCGTAATTCGTACCATAGTTATCATTGACGACAACAGGATCCCCATTCCACTCATGTGCCATAACCGCAATTGCATACGGGCTATCGCTCGGGTAGTGAATGTACGGCGTCGACCCGTTGCCCGCGGAACATACGCAAAGTGTGCCCTTGTCCCACGCGTACTTCAGTGCTCGTTCACAAAGATAGTCTGTACCGTAAAAACCAGTGCTGATATTGATGAGTCTGGCGCCTTCGTCTGTTGCGTAGAAAATGCCCTGAGCGATGTCAACTCCCTGGAATCCCTTTCCGTTCGTCTTGGCATCAATGACAAACATATCCACGTGGTTTCCCGCAACGCCGGTGACACCCTTTCCGTTGTTAGCAGTGGCGCCGATAATACCTGTAACACAAGTGCCATGACCGGTGTCAATACTATCATCGATCTCATCATCGGAATTATCACCAAACTTAAAATCTCTCTGCATGCCGTCGTTATATGTGACGCATTTGTTCTGATCGATGACTTCTCGTAGATCCTCATGGTCCAGACGTGCGCCTGAATCAATAACGGCAACCAGAGGCTTGCTTGTTGTTTCCAGGTCTGCCAGTTGGTCCCATGCGCCTTTGGCGTTGATGGTGCCTGCATTACTCCCGTCTTCAAGAGGAGCCGCGAGATAGTCCTGCTCCCCGTAAAGCGGGTCGTTCGGATAATCTGAATCGCTTCTGAGTTCGGTCTCGCCTGTATCAGGCTCATCCGCCGCAGGTTCTTCAAAAGCTGCATCTGTTTCTTCCAATTCGTATATATAGTTCGGCTGTGCGAACAAAACCTTGTCCTCGCTCTCGAGGGCAGTTATCGCATCCATCTCGCCGCCTTCTTTCACCTCGACCAGTGCTATATTTGATCCATCGCCCAAAGCAGATATGGTATCCACCTGACCATCAGCCGCTTTGGCAATGGATGTCATTTGTCTTTTGTTCGTGCTGTGTTCAGTAACAACGATGATCTGTCCCTGCACATAATTCCGTGCTGCCTCTTTGTCTGCTGCCGGGTTTCCAGCGTCATCGTTTCCCGTTTCCGCAGATGCAGTCATCGGGAAAATCGTAAACGCCATAATCAGCGAAAGCACAATTGCCACACCCTGTGCTATGGTATACCTTCTTATCTTTTCCATTCTTTGTCCCCCACAATTAACCGTACTTTTTACTTCTTACTTCAATTCCAAAACGACCGGGCAGTGATCGCTGCCGTAGACGTCCGTCAGGATCTGTGCTCCTGCCAGCCTGTCTTCAAGCGCCTCAGATACGAGGAAGTAGTCGATTCTCCATCCTGCGTTGTTGGCGCGGGCGTTGAAACGATAACTCCACCATGAGTAGACGCCCTCCATGTCCGGATAGAAATATCTCCATGTGTCGATAAGTCCCGCATCCTGCAGTTCGGTCATCTTGCCCCGCTCCTCGTCGGAGAAGCCGGCATTACCGCGGTTGGATTTCGGATTCTTCAAGTCGATTTCCTTGTGAGCGACATTGAAATCACCGCAGGTAATGACAGGCTTTCCTGTGCCCGTCTGTGCCCCACTTTCTAAGCCTTTGATATAGTCACGGAACGCGTCCTCCCAGCTCATACGGTAGTCGATCCTCTTAAGGCCGTCCTGAGCATTCGGCACGTAGACATTGACAAGATAGAAGTCGGGAAACTCCAGCGTAAGCGCCCTTCCCTCGTGGTCGTGCTCGTCGATTCCGAGGCCTTTAAGGACGGACAAAGGCTCGTCTTTCGTGAAGACCGCAGTCCCTGAGTAGCCCTTCTTCTCGGCAGAGTACCAGTATTGGTGATAGCCTTCCAGAGGCACCTCAGCCTGACCTTCCTGCATCTTGGTTTCCTGCACACAAAGAATGTCCGGATCCGCCTCGCCGACGAACTCCAGAAAGCCCTTCTTCATTGCAGCTCTAATGCCGTTTACGTTCCATGAGATCAGTTTCATGAAACTATTATACCATGAAAAAACGGCAGATGCCCTTCGATCTTCAAAGGCCTCTGCCGAAAAATATCTTCTAAATATTTGTTTTCTGTTTGTTTGGATTATCTGCCGTATACGACGATGTCGATCATATCAGCGCAATCCTTGAAAGTTTTGTAGATCGACTTAGCTAAAGTGTACATTCGTTAGCACCTCTCTTCTTTTTGTCTAAGTCTGTGATGTATTTTACAATTATATTGTAGCGGTTAGTTTGCGGTGTTTCAACCCCATCTTCTGTACTAGTTTGCTGTCTATCACCGAATTGCGCCGGTTTATTCCTATAAATTTCCTTTTTTCGACCCTTTTTCACGCTGAATATCACCTGCTTTTGCGGGGTCCTGTACCCGCGAGCCTTTGCAATGACTGCATTCCAGACGATCGTTTACTTTCTTGCTGCGAAAGGAGTCTCTCTTGACCGCTCCGTTTCTTAATAAAACTAAATGCAGTTATTTCCCCCAATTGATATACACCATATAGTGCTTTTGTAGTATAATGTAAAAAACTATGTGTAGAATCGCGGAGTGTGAGCTTCGGCCCGCCCGGCGCGGTTCAGGAAGGAAAAAGAATGTCAATTAGAGTAGGAATTATGGGCTACGGCAACCTGGGGCGCGGCGTGGAATGCGCCATCAAGCAATCCCCTGACATGGAACTTGCCGCAGTGTTTACAAGAAGAAATCCTGACGATGTGAAGATATTGACCGAGTCAGTTAAAGTCCACAGCGTTGATGATATCGAGCAGTTCAGCCCTGTCGCGGGAGCTTCCCCTGACAAGGCCATTGACGTGCTGATCATCTGCGGCGGAAGCGCAACCGATCTTCCGGAGCAGACGCCAAAGTACGCGAGCCTGTTTAATGTCGTCGATAGCTTCGACACTCACGCGCGCATTCCGGAGCACTTTGGAAACGTCGATGCGGCGTCCAGAGGCGCCAGAACCACTGCAGTGATCTCGGCAGGCTGGGATCCGGGCATGTTCTCAGTCACGAGGCTCTATTCAGAGTCCATCCTCCCGGTTGGCTCAACCTACACCTTCTGGGGCAAAGGCGTGAGCCAGGGACACTCAGACGCGGTCCGCAGAATCGAAGGCGTCGTCGATGCACGCCAGTACACGATTCCGGTGGAGGCTGCGCTGGATGCTGTCAGAAGCGGCAGCGAACCGGATCTGACTACCAGACAAAAGCACACCCGTGAAGTCTTTGTTGTGGCTGAGGAAGGCGCTGACAAGGAGCGCATCACCGAAGAGATCGTTACGATGAAGAACTACTTCGACGAATACGACACGACAGTTCACTTCATCGGTGCGGAAGAGATGGCACGCGACCACAGCGGCATCCCGCACGGCGGATTCGTCATCAGAAGCGGCAAGACCGGCTGGGACGAAGAGAACACCCATGTTGTAGAATACAAACTGGCGCTGGATTCCAATCCGGAATTCACTTCCAGCGTACTGGTGGCAATCGCCAGAGCAACTTACAGAATGTCAGGAGCCGGAATGCACGGCGCGAAGACCATCTTCGATATTCCGCCTGCATACCTGAGTCCGAAGAGCGGCGAAGAACTGCGCGCCACCATGCTGTAAACAAGATGCCGGGTACTCCGCCGAAACGTTAGAACATAGAGAGATATTAGAGAATATAGAAAGGAAGGTACGAAATGGCCGGTAAATTTGATGTCAGAGGTTCAATGGTTGCACTGATCACACCATTCCACGAAGACGGAAGCATAAACTTCGAAAAACTTGAAGAACTGCTGGAGTTCCACATCGCCAACAAGACAGACGCGATCCTCGTTCTCGGAACCACCAGCGAATCACCGACATTTACAGCCGAGGAGGATTTTGAGATCGTCAAACTGGCTGTCGAGGTCTGCAAAGGCAGAGTGCCGCTCATGGCGAATGCCGGTTCCAACGACACCCGCACATCCTTCCAGAAAGCGAAGAGATTTGCAGATGCCGGCGTAGATTCCCTGCTCTGCATTTCACCATATTACAACAAAGCCAACAAGAGAGGTCTCTACCACCACATCGCGGATGTGGCCGATTCGGTCGACATTCCGATCGTTGTTTACAACATTCCTGGCAGGACCGGCATCAACATTCCGATAGATGTCATGACGGAGCTGGCGAAAAAAGACAACATCGCCGGCGTCAAGGAAGCAACCGGTGATATGAGCTACGTCGCGAAGCTCGCAAAAGCAACAAGGGATATGGACTTCCATATCTGGAGCGGCAACGACGACATCACCATTCCGATGATGGCTCTGGGCGGCTCAGGCTGCATCTCCGTATGGGCAAACCTGCAGCCGGACAAGACCGTCGAGATGACCCACTCCTTCCTGGAAGGCAACGTACAGCACGCCATCGACATGCAGCTTGAATACATGACTTTGATCAACGACTTCTTCATCGAGGTTAACCCGATTCCGATCAAGGAAGCCATGAACATGGCAGGCATGGGCGTCGGCGGATTCAGAATGCCGCTGTGCGAGATGACAGAAGAAAACAGAGCGATCCTCAGAGCCGAAATGCAAAAGCTGGGAATCATCTAAGGAGGACTATCTAAGGAGGATCATCGAATATGAGAGTACTTATTTCAGGCTACGGCCGCATGGGAAAACTGATAGAGCAGACACTGGAGGCAGCCGGCGACAAGGTTGCCATCAAGGTGGACACCGAAGAAGTTGCTGCAAAGAGCATCAACGTCATTCCGCCTGAGAGACTGGAAACCCTGGGCAAGGTGGCTGACGTCATCATGGACTTCAGCCACCCTTCCCTCTCCGACAAGATCATGGCCTACGCCAGGAGAACGGGCACGCCGCTTCTCTCCGGTACGACCAACATGACCAAGGCGCAGCACGAGGCATTCGAGGCACTGGGCGAATCGATTCCTGTTATCTGGGCGTCCAACTATTCCTTCGGCATCAACCTCTTCATGCACATCCTGCCTGAGGTTGCAAAAGCTCTCCGCGGCTGGGACATCGAGATCACGGAGACCCACCACAACAAAAAAGTCGACGCACCGAGCGGCACGGCGAAATCCCTGGCGAACGCCATCGATCCTAACGGCGAATTCGAACGTGTTTACGGACGCAGCGGAAACTGCGGCGCCCGCACGAAGAAAGAGATCGGCATGCACGCCCTACGCGGCGGCAGCGTCGTTGGAGAGCACAAGGTCGACTTCTTTGGCAACGATGAAGTCTTCGAGATCACCCACAAGGCAAGCAGCCGCCAGATCCTCGTCGACGGCGCCATCACCGCAGCGCACAAACTGGTCGTCAAGAATCCTGGCTGCTACACCATGGAAGATATCATCTTCGAATAGACAAAAAATAAAGCGGGCCCACGGCATCTGCCACAGGCCCGCTGTTTTATTTTTTGTCTTATTCTATGCTTCTTCGACTGCCAGTTTTTCGAACTCAGCCGCAACCGCTTCGAATTCTTTCTCGTCGGTGATGTCGATGAGTTCATAATCCTCATCGTACTCTTTGTAGCCGTAGATATATACATCTTCGGTTCCCAACGGATTCAGAGCGATGTACTCCTTGCCGTTTGCATCGAATACGCCGAGAATGCCGCATTCTTCTTCAACGCCATCATCGAATTCAAGCGTCAGAATATCGTCTTCTTCGTATCCGTATAATTCTTTTTCGTCTGCCATATTGATTCTCCTTTTTAACGTGTGTTATTCGGTATCGTTACTATACCATTACACGCCGCTTTTCGCAAGTCCATGCTCCTGCTGGTTCTTACGCACCGAAACCTGACGCTATTTCGCGAAGAACCGCTTCACGCTCTCGGCGGACCGATTGTCCATGCCGGGAGCTTTTGCAAGTTTCTCGAAGTCGGCCGGGTCGTCAGATGTCGCCAGCCTTCGGATCTCATCGATGCTTCCAAAAGCCTCAAGCAGACCGCGTCTTCTGACCGGTCCGATGCCCTCGATCTCATCGAGGAGCGACCCCGTCAGGCTTTTGCCCCTCACCTTCCTGTGATAGTCGATAGCGAATCGGTGGACTTCCTCCTGCATTCTGCCAATGTATTTGTAGAGCAAAGGCTTGCCGGAGAGGCTGATTTCCTCCCACTCGTCGCCCTTGCGGTAGATGAGGGCGCGGGTTCTGTGGTGGTCGTCCTTGACCATACCGACGACCGGGATCTCGAAGCCCGTCGCGTTCACCACTTCCAGCGCCGTGGACACGTGGCCTTTGCCGCCGTCCATGAAAATGATATCAGGCAGCTCGGCGAATTTCTCATCACCGTCAAAAAGCCTGAGAAATCTTCTGGACAAAACCTCCTGCATGGAAGCGTAGTCATCCTGTCCCTGCACCGTGCGAATCTTAAATTTGCGGTAGCTTTTGCGGTCCGGCTTCAGCCCGTCGAAGACCACCATGGCGCCGACAGTATCGACCCCGTTGGTGTTGGATATGTCATAAGCTTCCGCCCTGTATTCTCTGCCGTCATAAGCGGGCATTTCTTCCATCTGCGAGAGGACTTCCCAAAGCTCTCGACCGAGGGTCTGCTTCCGCTCTTTCTCGGCGGCAGCGCGCTCGTCCAGGGTCTTGGCCATTTCCTCTGCGTCTTTGACGGCTAACTTGACGAGGGCTCTCTTTTCGCCTCGCTCCGGTCTGATGAGTTTGACATTGTGACCGGCTTCTTCCGTCAGAAATGCCTGAAGTGTTTCGCTGTCCGCCGGCAGTTTGCTGACCAGGATCTCCTTCGGGATACTGGCCATTCTCGTATAGTGCTGCGTGATGAATGCGGACAGCATTTCTGCGTCGCCCCTGTCCACGGAATCCACCGCATCGAGGGAGTAGGATTCGCGTCCGATCAGTTTGCCGTCACGCACGTAGAAAATGACCATGTAGGCGTCTTCTTCCGTCTTGCAAGGGACCACGATATCCGCGTCATCGTTGTGCCTCATGACGACACGCTGGGTCTCTGCCAGCGCTTCAGCCGCCTGGATATAGTCTCGGTATGTTGCCGCTTCCTCGTACTCCATCGCGTCGGAAGCCTCTTTCATTTTTTTGTTCAGTCTTGCCAGAACGGTCTGGTTGTGACCGTTGAGAAACTCGATCGCGCCCGCCACGGACTGCGCGTATTCCTCCTTGGAAACGAGTCCCGTGCAGATGCCTTTGCACTGGTTGATGTGGTAGTTGAGGCAGGGCCTGAATCCCTCCGGAAAACTGCTCGCGGAGCACCGCTTCAGTTCGAAGCTGGCGTTGAGAAAATCCACGATCTTGTTGACCGCGCCGGCATCGCTGTAAGGTCCGAAATACTTGCTGCCGTCCTTCTTGAGGAGGCGCGTTTTCATGACGCGCGGATACTCCTCCGCCGTGACTTTTATGTACGGATAGGTCTTGTCGTCGCGGAGCAAAACGTTGTATTTCGGTCTGTATTTTTTGATGAGATTGCACTCGAGGATCAGGGATTCCATCTCGCTGCCGACGGTGATGTACTCGAACTCGGCGATCTGCGAGACCATGCTCCTGACTCTCGGATCCATGTTTCTGGACGACTGGAAATACTGGCGCACACGGTTGCGCAGGCTGATTGCCTTGCCCACGTAAATGATGTTGCCAAGTTTGTCCTTGTGCATGTATACGCCGGGAGTGTCCGGCAGTTTTTTAAGGTTCTCCTTAATGTCGAACATCGTCTTTTTCTTTCATGCGGGCCTTGCGCTTCTTCGCCCTCTCCCTGCGGATAGCGCGCTTCTCAGCGGCTGTCCTTTGTCCGCGCGGTGCGTAATCCGTCCGACTGCAGGCTGTTGGACGTTCTTCTTTGACCGCCTCCATCATCGTTTTTTCTTCGCCAAAAGGCTGCTCTACCGAGTAGGTGCGCGGTTTTGGCGCATCTTCAGCCTGCGATGCCTGTGTGATTTCCCGGATATTTGGGATGACGTAGACCGTCTCTTCCGCTGCCGGTCCAACCTCTTTCTCAGCATATTGATCAGTTGCTTCTGCTGCTTCTGCCGCTTTTGCTTCCTCTGCAGCCTTTGCTTCCTTTGCAGCCTTTGCTTCCCTTGCAGCCTTTGCTGCGTCTGTCTTCTCTCTGATAAATGCCTGCAGCCTGTGTGAACTGCTTCTCGGATGGTCTCTGCGCCATCTCACATAGATGAAGACTGCGAGCAGTATTGCGACCACGATGGCGGCTATGAAGATCCAGGCGTACTCATCGGCAATGCCGATATGCGAAAGCGGTCCTCCCTCTTCCACTGCCTCCAACGCAATCAGATCGCGGACAGCGATAAGCTTGCCATCCTTATCAAAAACCTGAACGCTTCCCATAACTGCTCCGTCTTTGATCGGTGCTTCGGGTTCCTCGTACTTGAGTTTCATCTCCGTGGTGATCTGATCCTCATACTTATAGTTCTTATTCAACGTGATATCAACGTCTTCCGCCAGCCCGATCTTGACTTTTGCGAGGGCCCCCTGTTTTACTTTCTGTTCTGTTATCGCACCATCCGCCTTCATTGCGGTATAAGTCTTGTAGTGTTTGAAGCCGTATTCCCAAAGTGCTATGGCATCGGCAAATTTTGATTCCACACCATAGGAACCAAAGGACACAGCGATCAGTTCCATATCGCCGCGTTTGGCGGATCCCACATAACATCCACCGGCCGCCGTCGTGTATCCCGTCTTCACACCTGTGCAGTCAGAGTATTTCAGCGGAACCTTTTTATCGCCGATCGTTACGTATTTCTTGTCAGCCCAAAGGCATGCGTTTGAATTCTTGAGCTTCCTCGCCTTTGATTTGTTAGTCTTCGGAATCGTATATCTCGCTGTCGATACGATCTTTCGAAAAGCTTCGTTCTTCAATGCCTGCCGCGTGATGACAGCCTGATCGTAAACAGTGGTCACGTTCAGCGTTTTCGCATTCTCATTAAGTCCGTTCGGGTTTTTGTAAACGGAATCCTGAGCGCCGCATTCTTTGGCCCGTCTGTTCATCATCTTGGAGAAATGTTTCATATCGCCGCCGACTGCAAGTCCCAGAACCTGTGCAGCATCGTTTCCTGACTTGAGCATCATGCCGTACAAAAGCTGTTCGACGGTCAGTTCTTCACCTGGAACGAGATTGATTGAGGTTCCTGCCCGCTCAACGTTTTCCGGAACGGTGATTACCTGATCCATTTCCAGATTTTCGACTGCCAGGAGACAGGTCATAATCTTTGTGACACTGGCCGGTTCTCTCAGCTGGTGGGCGTTCTTTTCATAGATGACATCTCCGTTTTCGGCGTTCATCAAGATAACTGATCCGCCGTTGGTACCCGGCACCTTGCTGTCGTCAAAAGTCGCCAGCGGTGTAACTTCAACTTCGTCCTCTGCAAAAGCAAAACACGGCGCTGATCCGATGAGAATAAGCGCCGCTATTGCAAGTGTTGATATTACTTTATTAAGTCTATTTGTTTTCATCTGCAAACTTCTTCATGAATTCAATCAGTGCATCAACTCCGGCTTCCGGCATCGCATTGTAGATGGATGCTCTCATTCCACCGATGGATCTGTGTCCACCGAGATTGTGGAGACCTGCAGCCTTTGCTTCAGCTACGAACTTCTTCTCGACATCCTTGTCTCCGATGACGAAAACGACATTCATGAGAGATCTGTCTTTTTCTCTGACAGGGCACTTGTAGTAGCCGCTGCCGTCGATGTAATCGTACAGTTTCTTAGCCTTGCGGACGTTCTTTTCGTGCATTGCCGCCACGCCGCCGTTCGCCTTCAGATACTTGAACACTTCGCCTGAAACGTAGATCGAGAAAGTGTTCGGAGTGTTGTAAGCGGAGTCATTGTCCGCGTGGATCTGGTAATCCAGATACGTCGGGATGTCCGCTGCAGCCTTGCCGATCAGATCCTCTCTGACGATGACAACCGCTACGCCTGACGGAGCGACGTTTTTCTGTACGCCTGCCCAGATCATTCCGAACTTTGTTACGTCGATTTCTTCTGAAAGGATGCATGATGACATGTCCGCTACGAGAGGAATATCTCCGGTGTCAGGAATGTATGGGAAGTGTGTTCCGTAAATCGTGTTGTTGAAGCAGATGTGAACGTAGTCCGCATCCGGTCTGATATCGTCCTTGGTGATCTCCGGAATCCAGGTGAAAGTGTCGTCTTCTGAGGAAGCGATGACCTTTGCATCGTATCCCATCTTGACGGCTTCCTTGTAGGCTTTCTTTGCCCAGTTGCCGGTGAGCACGAAATCTATCTTTCTGGAGTTAACTGCCAGATTGAGAGGAACCATTGCGAACTGAAGTGTTCCGCCTCCCTGAATGAAAAGAACCTTGTAGTTGTCAGGGATATTCATGATATCTCTCAGGTTTGCCTCTGCGTCAGCAAGGATCTGCTTGAACTCTGCTGATCTGTGTGACATCTCCATAACCGATTCGCCGCATTCGTGATAGTTGAGAAGATTATCTGCTACGTCCTTGATAACAGCTTCCGGCAGCATCGAAGGTCCTGCGGAGAAATTATAAGCTCTTTCTTTCAATTTGATTACCTCCTAAATATATGCTAATTATTGTAGTTTCCATGTGCTTTCATTATAGCATGAGGCTTTGTCTAATACAATTGATGAGGGTTCATGATTTTTGTTTAAAAACCGTATTTTAATGGAAAAATCCTTCCCTATTGTGATAGAATTATTTCGCACATAAAAGCAATTATTTGGTTAAATCCAAACAATATTATTAGTATTAAAGAGGTGACGTAAATGTACAAAATTGGAACTTTTAACAAGATTTCACCGGTCGGCCTCAGCAAGCTGACTGATGATTATTCGCTGGTCGAGGATCAGAACGATGCGCACGGAATCATCCTGAGGAGCTACGACCTCCACGAGATGGATTTCTCAAAAGAACTTCTGGCGATCGGAAGAGCCGGCGCAGGTACAAACAATGTCCCTGTAGATAGATGTTCCGAAGAAGGAATCGTAGTATTCAACGCTCCTGGCGCTAACGCCAATGCAGTCAAAGAGCTTTGCATCTGCGGCATGATCATGGCAGCGCGTAACGTTCCTGAAGGTATCGCATGGGCGAAAACTCTGGAAGGAAGCGAAGGCGTCGGCAAGCAGATCGAAAAAGGCAAGGGTCAGTTCGCAGGCACTGAGATCATGGGCAAAACCCTTGGAATCATCGGTCTGGGGGCTATCGGCAGACTGGTTGCGCAATCTGCACTCGCTCTGGGTATGGAAGTCATCGGTTACGATGAATTCATGAACGAAGGGCTCCGCGCTATGGTAGATCCGGCAGTCACGATCGTCAGCAGCCTCGAAGAGCTCTATCCGCAGTGCGACTATATCTCGATCCACGTTCCTGCCAACGATGCAACGAAGGGCATGATGAACGCTGCAGCCTTTGCACAGATGAAAGACGGCGTCAAGTTCATGAACTTCGCAAGAGACAAACTGATGAACGACGACGATCTGATCGAAGCAGTCAAGAGCGGCAAGATTTCTAAGTACGTTACGGACTTCGCAGACGACGCGGTCCTCAACGCAGGCCTTCCGGGCATCATCGTTCTGCCGCACCTGGGCGCATCCTCCGCTGAGGCCGAGGACAACTGCGCAACCATGGCTGTAACACAGGTTATGGACTATCTCGAAAACGGCAACATCAAAAATTCCGTCAACATGCCGGCCGTTTCACTGGGCAAGCGTACCGGTCCGAGAATCTCTGTCATCTGCAAGGAAAACGCCCTGTCAGATGTACTTTTCAAGCTGAACGAGCTGGAGCTGGAGAACGTTGCATCAGAGACCCGCGGTCAGTACGGATACGTGCTCGCTGATCTCGGCAACAAGGCCATCGACCTGAACGTGGCCGGCGTGATCAGATGCAGAATTCTGAAATAACTGCGACTTCTAAAGATTAATCATTATGAAGCAAAAGCTGTATGGGAAACCATACAGCTTTTTTAATGCTGTCCTGCCTGCGCCGTCCATTTGATTGTGATTTGGTTAGTGCAATAAACCTGGATTGGTGAGCTCCACTCGTTTTTAACCAAAATGGTGAAATCCTTTGCCGTTTAGTTAACATATGCGTTGCAAACAGTTCATGACTTAACCAAAATCGTGTAATACTATGTCTTTTGGTTAAATTTGGTGGCGAGGGCGCCTGCCCTCTTAACCAAAACCATGCAATAATTTGTTTCTT
>JAFRVY010000072.1 GCA_017438285.1 Bacillota bacterium | reverse complement strand
GGCTCGTATGTTTTCGTTACAGCCTCGTCAAACGGAAGCTGCCCGTCATAATCGAAATCCACGGTATAGACCATGAATACGTCCGGCTTCTTGCGTGCATCGATGGACTCCCGCACGACTGCAGGCTGCCCGATGTTGATGTCATCCGCAGAGCAGTGCGAAGCCTTCGCGATTCTCCTTTTGACCGCTTCGATGAGCGCGCCGGCGCCCTCTCCCGGTCTGATCTTTACCTGTGTGATCCTGTATCTCAAATGCTTCTACCTGTCTTTCCCGTTGATTGCCTTTGCGGCTTTCATGGCGGTCTCCCATGCGTTCTGCAGATTGAACCCGCCGCATGGTCCCTGCACGTCGAGAAGTTCGCCGGTCATATAAAGTCTCGGCACCAGCTTCGATTCCATGGTCTCCATGTCGATTTCCGCAGTGTCCACGCCGCCTGCGGTACACTGGGCATAGCGCCAGCCCTTGACGCTTTTGACCGGAAATCTCCAGTCCTTGATGAACGCTGCGCCGCATCCCGTATCCGCCATTTGTTCATCGGCGATCTCCGCCAGGGCTCCCGTCAGGATCCCAAAGCTTGACGTTCTTTCCTGCAGGTCGCCTGCGGTGAAATCCGGTGCAAAGTCCGCCGTGATGCTGTATCTTGCGATGGCATCGGAAACGCTCTCACCTTCTTCCGCCTTGATAAACGGCGTCAGATTGAACACGCAGATGCCCGACAACCCGTCGTCTGTGAACTGGACCTCGCCGGTTTCCTTCGGCGCGCCCTCGACAGGTACGCCGTCCCTGTAAAGAGATACCTGTGCCTTCGCGCGGATGCCTTTGAGCTTCTGGAAGTCCACACCGCCGCATTCCACCGGCGTCAGGATCGGATATACTCTGCCGACCGTATGTCCGAGGGAACGCGCGATTCCGTATCCGTCTCCTGTCGTACCGTACTGCGGCGCCGCTTTTCCGCCTGTAGCGAGAATGAGGCAGTCAGCAGTGAAACTGTCTTTCGCCGTTTTGATCACGAAGCGGCCGTCCTCTTTCGTGACATCCGTCACGGCCGAATTGCAAAAGACCGCAGCGCCTGCCGCGTCGCCTTTTTCAGCGGTTTCCGCGTCGCCTTTGCCTGCTGTTGCCGCATCGGTCAGCGCCTTGATGACGTCCGCCGCCCGGTTGGTGTACGGATAGTACCTGCCTTCCTCATCGCAGTAGGTTTCGATGCCTATAGACGCAAAAAAATCCAGAGTCGCATCTTTGCCGCTGCAGGCACGGTTGGTGAGATTGCACCTTCCGCCTCCTGTGGCTGCCAGTTTGCGTCCCAGGATTTCATTTTTCTCTAAAATGCATACCCTAAGTTCTTTTTTCAGCAGGGCTGCTGCGGCCAGTCCGGCCGCTCCGCCGCCCACTATGCATACATCATATTCTCTCATTCGACCTCTATTGTTTTTTCACAAGATCTTCGAGGATCTCCATCTTCTCGGCCTCCTGGACCATTTCCTTCTGAGTCTCCAGTCTGCTGGCTACCGCTTCCGGCTTTTCATCCACTTCATCATCGATGATCACCGCCGTGCTCGGTCTCTTGTAGACCTTGACGTAGGACTTCTTCTCGTGCGGCATGTTAATGCCAAGTTCAACGGCGTTGATTCCCTGAATGATCAGGAAAATTCCCAGCAGCGAAACGACAGTGACCCATGTGATCAGCGGATCGATGAAGCCGAACAGTCCGATCAGCGTCGTCACGATGCCGGTGATCATGGTCG
This sequence comes from Bacillota bacterium, assembly GCA_017438285.1. Classification (GTDB taxonomy): domain Bacteria; phylum Bacillota; class Clostridia; order Peptostreptococcales; family Anaerovoracaceae; genus Lentihominibacter. Next base: position 8,444 of record JAFRVY010000072.1, on the reverse strand, counting down.
CCTTGAAGTTGGAGTTCTTTCGTTCTCTGTCGATACGGGATGCCGCCTCGATCCTGAGCAGACCTGAAACGAGGACCCACATACCGAAAATCATCGGAATCGCCATGTCAACGACCAGCTGATTGCAAAGGATCAGTATACCCAAAAGCAGTGTCAGCAATCCGTCGATCAGGATCCATCCGTTATTGTCGCCCTTGTTATGAAGACCTCTTCCCACAAAGTATGCCAGTGAATGAATAACGCCGTTGATGACCATGATCGCACCAACGACGAACGCTATGTTCAGGAAGGTCTGTCCTGAATTGATGAAACAGAACGCACCGCCTGCAGCCATTAATATACCACCGACTATTGTCAAAACTCTCATAAAATATATACTCCTTGAGTCTTATTACCAGATATCGTCAAATTCCCTCTGCTGGTATCCGTCTTCGCCTTCCTCATGGGTCACGCCTTTGCCTTCTGTAAGCTTAAAAAAGGCGTAAAAACCTGCGAATAACAAGAACAGCACTCTTATCCCTTTGTTCAATTCTTTTATCATTGTCTACCTATCTTTCCCCTTACAAAATAGTGCTCTAATAACCATGTAGTATTATAACATAGAATACCCGCGATTTGTATGTTGATTTTATGAAGATGCACCTTGTGATATAATCATTTCAGGAGGAAAAATCATGGGAGATCGCGTCATACTTCACTGCGATATGAACGGCTTTTTTGCCTCGGTCGAGCTCCTCGACCATCCTGAATTACGAGACGTCCCAATGGCGGTCGCGGGGGACCCTGAGAGCCGCCACGGTATTATCCTTGCCAAAAATGAGATCGCAAAGGCCTACGGGGTCGTGACCGCAGAGACCATCTGGCAGGCAAGGCGCAAATGCCCGGACCTCGTTACGGTTCCTCCTCACCACAAAAAGTACGGTCACTACAGCAAACTCATCAACCAGGTCTATCTGGAGTATACGGACCAGGTGGAGCCTTTCAGTGTTGATGAAAGCTGGCTGGATGTTACCGCAAGCCAGAAACTCTTTGGCAGCGGCAGGCAGATCGCAGACGAGATCCGCCGCCGCATCCGCGAAAAATTCAACCTTACCCTCTCCGTCGGCGTATCCTTCAACAAGATCTTTGCCAAGATGGGCAGCGATTACAAGAAGCCTGATGCGACGACCGTCATAGACCGTGAGAATTACAAAGACCTCCTGTGGCCTCTCGATGTGGGCGAGATGTTCTTCGTCGGCTCAGCCACAGCGTCTAAACTCCGTTCCTGCGGAATCAAGACCATCGGTGAACTCGCCTGCGCGGACAGAACCATGGTCTGCGAGCTTCTGGGAAAGCACGGCGGCGAGATTCACAACTACGCCAACGGTCTTGATGAAACACCCGTCCTCACTTATGAACAGCGTGCTAAAGCCAAGTCCGTCGGTCACAACGTCACCTTTAGCCGGGACCTTGCCGGCGAGGACGACATCAAAAAAGCCGTCATGAGCATTTCCGCTGAAGTCGCTGCGCGACTTCGAAAGAACCACATGAAAGCCTTTGGTGTAAAAGTCGATATCAAGAACGTCAGCCTCAAAGTCATCTCACGCCAGATGCAGCTTGAGAATCCGACCAATCTTACGGACGTCATTTCCGAAACGGCCATAGACATCATCCGCGCCTCCTGGAAGATGAAAGACCCCATCCGAATGCTCTCCATCACAGGCATTAATCTCTGCGATGAAAACCAGGCGGAGCAACTCTCCCTCTTCGCTTCCGAAAACGTGCGCATGGAGACAGGAGAAAAGGTGGAACGGACCATGGACGACATCAAAGAAAAATTCGGTCCAGGCGCCATCTCTTTTGGCGGCACCATGAACCGAGATTTTTGATTTCTGATTGTTATTCTGTTTATGCGAGGACCTCTGTGAGATCATAGATGTCCTTTTTGAATTCCCTTGTCATCTTGATGGCCTCACCCAAATCAACGGAAATGATCTGTCCTTCCTGGACGCCGATGGCTCTGCTCGGGGTGTCATCATAGAGCAGCTGCACGGCCTTTGCACCGGTCATGCTCGCGAGACGTCTGTCGTACTCCGTCGGGCTTCCGCCGCGCTGGATGTATCCCGGAACGACTGCCCTGGCTTCGCGGGCCGTCATCTCTTCGAGAAGTCTTGCCAGCTCCGCCGTATCCATGCTGACGCCCTCAGCCTTAATGATGATGCTGTGAGCCTTGCCGGAACGCTGTCCTTTCAGAACCTTTCTGCAGACTTCATTGATATCCAGTTCGATCTCCGGAATCATGATGACGTCAGCGCCGCCCGAAAGCCCCGCATAGAGAGCCAGGTCGCCGCAGTGCCTGCCCATGACCTCGATGATCGTCGTCCTCTCATGGGATGATGAGGTATCTCTGATGTTGCTGATCAGTCCCAGAATCGTGTTTACAGCAGTATCGAAACCAATGGAAAAATCCGTATATCCCAGATCATTATCGATGGTTCCCGGAACACCCATGACGGTGATTCCCTTCTGTGAAAGCTCATATCCGCCCCTGTAGGAACCCTCACCGCCGATGACAACGATCCCCTCGATTCCAAATGTGTTGAGCATTCTGGCGCCATGATCGATCCACTCATCTTCCAGGAATCGTTTGCTTCTTGCCGTTCTGAGGATCGTTCCGCCTCTCTGCAGAACGTCTCCTACGGAATGGAATTTCATTTCCTCCAGGTCTCCGTCCAGAAGCCCTTCGAATCCTCTCCGGATTCCGTAAACTTCCATGCCAAGGCTGATGCCCTGTCTGACGACCGCTCTGATCGCCGCATTCATTCCCGGCGCATCTCCGCCGCTTGTTAGTACTCCTATTTTCTTCATATCTTAAAGTTTTCCTCTCCTACGATTTCCTTTATTTCTCTTGCAAAATCCTCGCTCGGCTCCGCCCAGAGCTCAGGCCCTGTCCTTCTGGAACCGCCCTGCGGATAATAGATGATTCCCTGCCATCTGCCGGGATATTTTCTCATAACAGCGGACAGTTTTGCAAGTATATTTTCATTTTGCGCATCGATGTTGTGGATGCCGTCACCTTCCGGCAGACGGATCTTGAACAGTCCCTCCGGCGTCTCGGCGGCTGCTGCAGCAGCAGGCGATCCGGTCGGTTTGTTCGATGCGGCAGGCTGCAATCTCTCCGATGCGACCGGCTGCGGCCTTTGCACCCTCTCCGGTACGGACTGCCGCGGTCTCGGTTCCGGCGATTCCTCCGCGCGCAAAGTCTCCAGCTTGCGCAGATCCACGATCTCATTGGCGAGGATCTTCGGCGTCTCACCTTCCTTGAAGTTGATGGTGCCTTTGACCGAAATGATGGAGTCTTCATCGATGAGCGCGCTGCTCGTCTCGTAGACGTTCGGGAAGACGACTACCTCTACAGGGCCGTACATGTCTTCCATTTCCACGAAGGCCATCATCTTGCCGTTCTTCGTGATCAGGGTCTTTTTGCCTGTGACGATGCCCGCCATGACAGCGTTCATTCCGTCCCTGACGTTGCTTACGATCATGCCCTCCTCTTCGCTGTCAGCGGTGAGGGCCAGGTCCTGGCTGGTCACAGTTACATTATTTTCTATGATTTCGGCATATTCGTCAAGTGGGTGGCTCGTCAGATAGACGCCAAGCATCTCCTTTTCCTGTGCCGTCAGGGTGAAATTATCGAAGTTCTTTACGTCCGGGAGCGTATTGGAAGCCCCTGCCTCCATGGACTCCGCATTGGTCTGGAACAGCGAGATCTGCCCGTCGATATTGTGCCTTGCCGAGGACTGGGCGGAATCCATCAGGGATTCGTAAATGCCCATATGGGCAGCCCTGTTTTCGCTCAGGCAGTCCATGGCGCCTGATTTGATCAGGCTCTCGACAGCCTTCTTGTTGACCTTGTGTATGTCGATGTTATCTATGAAACGGAAGATGTCCTGCGGACAGCCCTTCTGGTTTCTCGCCTCGATGATGGAATCGATGGCCGCTTCACCCAGATTCTTGATGGCAAGAAGTCCGAACCGGATCTTCCCGTTTTCGACGGTGAATTTCTTTCCGCTCTTGTTGATGTCAGGCGGCAGCACTTCGATGCCCATTTCCTGGCAGTTCCGGATGTAATGGGCCATGGATTTGGAATCATTCATGACCCCGCTCATGAGGGCCGCCATGAATTCGACCGGATAGTGGGTCTTCAGGTACGCCGTCTCATAGGCCAGTACCGCATAAGCCGCTGCGTGGGACTTATTGAACGCGTACTCGGCGAAGCTGATCATCTGGTTGAAGATCTCTTCGGCACTTTCTCTGGAAATGCCGTTTTGCGCGCATCCGCTGATGAAGTGTTTCTTCTCCTCCAGCATGACGTCCATCTTTTTCTTACTCATGGCACGCCTTACCAGGTCGGATCTGCCGTAGGAATAGCCGCCCAGATCACGTACGATCTGCATGACCTGTTCCTGATAGACCATGCATCCGTAGGTAACGGATAAGATCGGTTTCAGACTCTCGTGGACATAGCGCACGTGGTCAGGATTTCTCTTGTTGTCGATGTATGTCGGAATCGAAGCCATCGGTCCCGGTCTGTAAAGGGCGATTCCCGCGACGATATCTTCGAAGCAGTCCGGTTTAAGATCCTTCATGAAGGATGTCATGCCGCCGCTTTCAAGCTGGAATATGCCCTGTGTGTTTCCATTCGCTATAGTCTTGAATACTGCAGGATCATCGCACTCCATCTTCGAAAAATCGATTTTGACTCCGTGCTCCTTTTCGATCATCTCAAGTGTGTCCCTGATGATGGTCAGGTTCTTGAGCCCCAGGAAGTCCATCTTGAGCAGCCCCAGTTCTTCGATAGTCGTCATGTTGAACTGGGTCGACAGGCCTTTGTCCGCCAGGTACAGCGGCACATATTCGTCCAGCGGCAGCTTGGAGATCACGACGCCGGCAGCGTGGGTCGACGCATGTCGCGGCATGCCTTCGATGGCCTTTGCCATATCGATGACGCGCCTCGTCTGGTCGCTGGAATCGTACATTTCCTTCAGTTCCGGACTCATTTCCATGGCCTTGTCGATGGTCATGTTCAGCGCGTTCGGGATAGCCTTTGCGATGGCGTCGGTATCCTGATAGCTGACGTTGAGGACGCGCCCGACATCGCGGACGGCCTGCTTGGCCTTCATGGTACCGAAGGTAATGATCTGTGATACGTTATCCTTGCCGTATTTTTCGGTGACGTAATTGATGACTTCGCCGCGTCTTTCGATGCAGAAGTCGATATCGATATCCGGCATGCTGACTCGCTCCGGATTCAAAAACCTCTCGAAGATGAGACCGTGCTTGATTGGGTCTATGTCAGTGATCTTCAGTGCGTAGGCAACGATGGAGCCGGCCGCTGAACCTCGTCCCGGACCGACCATGATGCCGTGCTGTCTGGCGTAATTGATGAAATCCCAGACGATGAGGAAGTACTCGATGTAGCCCATGTTTTCGATGGTCGTCAGCTCGTAGTCGAGCCTTTGCATGAGCTCGGGACTCAGATCCTCGTAGCGTTCCTTCATGCCGTCGTCACACAGCTTCCTCAGGTAATCCTTGTTTGTCATGCCGTCAGGCGCGTGGAATTCCGGCAGGTGCAGTTCGCCAAAGGTAAAGGTCACGTTGCATCGCTCGGCGATCTTTGCCGTGTTGTCGCAGGCCTCCGGTGTGTTGCTGAAGATCTTTCGCATCTCCTCTTCGGACTTGAGGTAGAACTGGTCGTTGGCGAAACGCATGCGGTTGTCTTCGTCGATGGTCGTCGCCGTCTGGATGCACATGAGCACGTCCTGGGCCTCTGCATCTTCCTGTCTCACGTAGTGGACGTCGTTGGTGGCGACGAACGGAATTCCCGTCTCCTCGTGGAGCCGCTTCATGTCAGGCAAAATCCTGGCTTCCTCTTCGAGTCCCTGATCCTGCAGCTCCAGGAAGAAGTTGCCTTCGCCGAAGATGTCTCTGAACTCGAGGGCAGCCTTCTTGGCGGCCGCATAGTCTCCATTGAGCAATCTTCTCTGCACGTCGCCCGCCAGGCATGCGGACAGGGCTATGATGCCCTCGCTGTAACGGCTGAGGACTTCCCTGTCGATTCTCGGTTTATAGTAGAAGCCGTTTCTGAATCCTTCGGAAACGATCTTCATGAGATTCTTGTACCCCTGATTGTTTTCAGCCAAAAGCACCAGGTGACCCATGTGCTTATCCTTATCCACATCCTTGTCAAACCTGGTTCTGGCAGCCGTATAGACCTCGCAGCCTATGATCGGCTTGATCCCCTGCTTTTCACATTCCCTGTAAAAATCGATTACACCAAACATGACGCCGTGATCGGTGATAGCCAGAGAATCCATTCCCAGTTCTTTGGCCCTGGCAACAATGTCGCCGATACGCGATGCACCGTCAAGCAGGCTGTATTCCGTATGTACATGTAAATGGGTGAATGCCATTCGATACCCCTCCGTCAGGCAATTTTTATTTTCATAATTATAGCACAAATTATAGCATAAAACTTTGCTCCAGCCCTTTAAAATCGGAGACAAATTTACTATACTATATGGGATGATATTTTTTTGGGGAGATTGTCAATGAGAAAAACGATTTACATCATCATCGGCGTTATCATCGCACTGCTTTTGTGCTTTGGGGTGAGCGCGATCACATATACACATTCTGACGATTACACCAGCGATTCATTTCCTGAAGGCGTTACGATCAATGGGCTCGACTGCTCCGGCATGACCTATGAGGAAGCGGAAAAGGCACTCTCCGATTACTGGAACGGACAGAAGATGGTCGTCGTCGGAAATCTTGAGGAAACACTGGCTGAGTACACAGACTTCGGCTGTACTTATGATATCGCAAAAAATATTGCTAACGTCAAAAGAAACAATCTCGTCAAATCTGCGCTGAACCACTATCTTCACATCCCGTATTCGGTCCAGATGGCCATGAACGTGGAAAAAACCAGCAAGGAGTTCAGGAAAGAGGTCAAACATTCCGATTTTCTCACGCACGGGGATCCTATCATTACACAGGATGCCTATGTCGACATGGATGATCCGACCTATCCTATTATTCCGGAAGTCTACGGCAATAAGCCGGATACTGATGCCTACTTTGACGGCATCGTGAAGGGAATCGAACTGGGAGAACTCCGATTCCTGTTTGATGAGAAAGACTATATCGATGTTCCTGAAGTCAAGAGCGACGACCCGCAGCTGCTCAACTATCAGAGATGCTGCAGAGAGTACCTGACTCAGAAGATCACTTATGAACTGGGGAAGGAAACTTTCACTGTGTCTGCAGATGATATTCAGGGAATGCTTAAATCTGTTGAGTCCGGTGAAGCTGACCCTGAGGCAGTCGCCAGGTACGTCAAATCACTGGCTGCGGATTATAATACCGTAGGCAGCGATGTGAAATTCACATCCTTTACGGGTAAAACCTTCACCGTCAACGGCGGAACCTATGGTTGGGCCATCGATCAGGATGCGGAAACCAAGCAGCTGGTCAAGGATATCAACACACATAAAGATATTTCCAGAGAGCCGGTCTTCTCGGTTCGCGGGAACGGAGAATACACGAAACTGGTTGGCGATACTTACATCGACGTCGATATTTCACAGCAGCACGCATGGTACTTCGAAAACAAGCAGAAACTTTGGGATGCCGATATCGTTTCCGGCTGCGTGGCAGCCGGGCACTCCACGCCGACGGGCGTCTTCCAGGTTCTCAATAAAGCGAGAAATGTCACTCTCAAGGGCGGCAGCAAGAAAAAGAAGACCTACTACGAGAGTTTCGTCAGCTACTGGATGGCGTTCCTTGGCGGATCCTACGGGCTGCATGACGCAACCTGGAGAAGCCAGTTCGGAGGCGATATCTACAAATACGCAGGCAGCCACGGCTGTGTCAACATCCCGCCTTCCAGGATGCCTGACCTGTATAACATTGTGTCCGTTGGAACACCGGTCATCGTCCACTACTAAAATTGTTTGCTAAACGCAAGAGGCTGTTGCATTTGCAGCGGCCTCCTTTTTTCTTGTCTTGGGGTATACAGGTACCCAACAAGAGGGGCTAATGAACGCCTCGCTAAACCGGGAGTTGGCGAATTCTACAAACTCAAGTTCAAGTTGTCCCCCCTCTGTGAAGTAAAACTCGACAATTTTGATGGATTTAACACGTAGTTTGTCGGGTTTATTTGAAAAACTCTTAGTTGTTAGGGAACAGCCCGACAAAAAAGACATATACTCAAATGAATTTGTCGGATTTCGATCATTGAGGAGACTCCTCTGGAGCAAAGTCTCGTCTAAACCCGACATTTACGGTCTTTGTTTTACCAAATTTGTCGGGTTTTGCTTCCGCGTTCAATTGTCTTGGCAGATCTCAATTTGGCAAGCATGCCAGCCCCCCAGCCTGTGGCCTCGCCAAATCCCGGTTTG
>JAFRVY010000071.1 GCA_017438285.1 Bacillota bacterium | reverse complement strand
TATATCTGCTGACGATGATTACATCGCTGCTGCTTGCCGTCGTACTGCTTATAACCTACAGAAGGAGAAGGGTATAGCAGTATATCTATCGGCCAAATAAATAATAGAAGCTCTGCTGCATAGGCTCATGCAAAGGCCTGTCGGCAGAGTTTTTTTATTAAAGAACGTAGGAATAAAAAAAAAGAACAAAAGTTTGCAATATTCTATTGACAGCGAACATACATTCTGCTATATTATCAGTACGAACAAATGTTTCTTTGGAAATCAGGGTAGTATAGGGAGGTATGAGTCATGACAGGAAGAACTGTAAACAAGAAATACAGGATCAAATCAAAGTTCAGATTCATCACAGCATTGGTAATCGCTTTAGGACTTTGCGTTGGACTGTTTGGATTTATAACCGGAACGTATTCATCAACAGCGATCACTAAGAATGAAGTCACACAAGTTGAGGTATCAGCTGGTGATACATTATGGGAGATCGCGGAGAACGTGAAAACGAGAAACATGGATACCAGACAGGTCGTCTATGAAATCTGTAAGGCCAACGACATCCAGGCGGCAGACCTGCAGCCGGGGATGATTCTCGTAATACCAGAATACCTTTAGGCAATAAAAAAACGCTTAAATCGGCGATTTTACGGTCAGTAAAAATGGGGTATCGTAAATAATATAATATATTTATTAATTAAATAGCCCCGGGGCAGGAAAAACGCTCCGGGGCTTGATTTTGCAATATTTGGGGGTTTTGAGGCGTTATTAGTTTAACTGTTCCTAAAATTATGATTATCGGAATAGTTATCTCTCTCGCCATCGAATCTTTTCTCTCTTCTCTTCTACGGCGCGGTTACGGTTTTGTCGATATCTTTATCATTCATGATCCTGCTGCAAATAATATTACTCCTAATAATTTAGTATTTTATTATTTTAGTAATATTCAACAAGTATCAGAGTCAGAGGCTCAAGATCCGTGTCACGTTTTCCTGTGCCCTTTCCTACACCGATTTTTCACGATCGGATAGATCTGTAATCCGGGTTGTATTTTGTCCAATATCTCTCTGACAGCTGGTGTCTGCATTGGAAGTTCCCTTAGAACGCACAAAATGGTGCCATAGCCGGTCGGAACCACTATTACCGATAATTTGTCCGTGAAACAAAAAAAGACTTCGCTTACACCAAAATAATAAGCAAAGTCCTATCTATGCATGATGGCTGTCCAGATAACCCTGAAGAATAATGACAGCCGCCTGTTTGTCGATGACTTCCTTGCGGCGTTTCCGGCTGAGGTCGGCTTCGATCAAAACCTTCTCGGCCATAACCGTCGTCAGCCGCTCATCATAATATTCAATGGAGACGTCCCCCAGTCCGCTGCTTCTGAGCTTGTTCTCAAGCTTCGTCTTGAATTCGTAGACTTTTTCCGTCTGCGGGCTGTCGGTCCCGTCCAGTTTTTTAGGCAGTCCAATAACGACCGTGTCACAGTCATATTCCCTGATCAGGTCCATGACAGCGGTCGTATCCTTCTTGATCCCCACGCGCTCAATGGTCATAATTCCCTGCGCAGTAATATTTAAGGCGTCACTAACAGCGACGCCTATGGTTTTATCTCCAACATCTAATCCGATTTTTTTCATGCAAAAGTAATCCTATTTGTTCAGATAGGCCTTAATGAGTTCCTCTACGAGGTCATCTCTCTCGATTCTACCCATAACGTTTCTGGCATTGTTGTGGCTCGTGATGTATGAAGGGTCTCCTGACAAAATGTAGCCGACCATCTGATCGATTGCATTGTAGCCTCTTTCTTCCAGGGCATTGTAGACCAGAGTCAGGATTTCCTCGATCGTCTTCTGCTCAACTCTATCGAAATTATCATACAATCTTGTCTGTCTATCCATTTCAAAACCTCCGTTTGTTCTTGGTACTGTTAGTATAACACCCAACGCAGTTGAAAAACAACCCTATCTTATGACTCTTAATACTTCTTAAGCAGTTGCAGCCTGCAGCAGTTCTCTGGCCTTTGCAAAGGCATCATCGATCTTTGACGGATCCTTGGCACCCGCCTGGGCCATGTCTGCCTTGCCGCCGCCACCGCCTCCGCAAGTTGCAGCGATTTCCTTGATCATCTTGCCGGCATGTAATCCCTTATCGAGCAGGTCGTCCGTCAGTGATACGAGGAATGTGACCTTGTCCCCGTTCACAGTGGCGAATACCATCTCAACGCCCTTGTGTGACGCTTTGACTTCGTCGGAGAGACTTCTCAGGTCATTGATGGTATATCCGTCCAAAAGCTTGGCAACCAGTTTCACACCGTTGATTTCTTCGGCTCCGTCAACCAGAGACGATACGCCGCTGGACATGGATGCCTTCTTGATCTCTTCGATTTCCTTCTTGAGGGCTTTGTTCTCTTCAATGAGAGATGCAGCCTTCTCTGTCAGAACGTCTTTGTTCGATTTCAGTGCAGCCGCTGTATCGTCGACGACCTTCTCCGCATTGAGAAGCAGAGCCAGGACGCCCTGTCCCGTAACGGCTTCGATTCTTCTGACTCCCGATGCGATGCCGGCCTCGGAAACGATCTTGAACGCGCCGATCTCACCGGTGTTCGCTACATGGGTTCCTCCGCAAAGTTCCTTGCTGAAGTCTCCCATCGTAACAACTCTGACCTCATCGCCGTATTTCTCGCCAAAGAGTGCCATCGCGCCGGTCTTGTTCGCTTCTTCTACGGACATGATTTCTGTGGATACCGGCAGGAAGTGGGTGATCTTATCATTGACGATTTCTTCTACCTGCTTGATTTCTTCAGGCGTCATTGCTTGGAAATGAGTGAAGTCGAATCTCAGGCCTTCCGGTGTTACTGATGAACCGGACTGCTTGACATGCTCTCCCAGGACCTCCTGCAAAGCCTTTTGCAGAAGATGTGTAGCTGAGTGGTTTGCGGCCACTTTGTTTCGTCTTGGAGCCAGAATACCGGCAGTGACCTTATCGCCAACGTTGAAAGTGCCCTTTCTCACTGTTGCGAAGTGAACAAAGACCTCACCGACCTTCTTGACTTCAGAAACCTCAGCGATGCTGCCTTCATCATTGTAGATATACCCGGTGTCGTAAATCTGTCCGCCGCTCTCCGCGTAGAACGGAGTCTTATCAAGAACGAATCTGCACTTGTCCCCTTCCCCGGAAGATTTGTGCGATTCATTGTCAAGCAAAATGGCCTTCAGTTCGCCGCTGTCGATGTATTTTTCGTAACCGGTAAATTCGGTAGCACCTTCAAATATGGTGTCAACGGCAGCCTCATCCCATCCGGCGCCTTCCATTTCCTGCTCAACTCTGGAACGTTCCTTCTGTTCCTCCATAGCCTTGACGAAGCCTTCCCTATCTACGGTATATCCCCTTTCTCCGATGATCTCTATCGTCAGATCGATCGGGAAGCCGTAAGTATCATGGAGCTTGAATGCCAGTTCGCCTTCGAGCTCAGTGCTGCCGGAAGCTTCCATGTCATCGATGTAGCCGTTGATGATTCTCAGGCCCTGATCGATGGTTGCTGCGAACTTCTCTTCTTCGGCATGGACGACCTTTTTGATCATGACACGTCTCTTCTCGAGTTCAGGATAAGCGATGTTCGATACGTCGATGACCTTATCGCAAAGATCAGAAAGGAACGGACCTTCAATGCCCAGCTTCCTTCCATGGATCGCAGCTCTTCTGAGCAATCTTCTCAAAACGTACTCTCTGCCTTCATTTCCCGGCAGTATGCCGTCTCCGATCATGAATGTCATGGATCTAAGATGGTCGGTTATGATTCTTATGGAAACGTCAGTATCTGCGGCGCCGCTCTTATACTCAACGCCGGATACTCTGACGACTTCATTTAAGATCGCCTGGATCGTGTCAACATCGAAGATGGAACTCGTGTCCTGCATGATGCAGGCAAGCCTTTCGAGACCGAGTCCTGTGTCAATGTTCGGATGAGGCAGCGGTGTGTAAGTGTCGTCCTCATGTCTGTCGAACTGGGTGAATACCAGGTTCCAGAACTCAACGTACCGGTCGCATTCGCAGCCCGGCTTGCAGTCCGGAGACCCACAGCCGTGTTCCTCGCCTCTGTCGAAATAAATCTCAGAACAAGGTCCGCATGGGCCGGTGCCGATTTCCCAGAAGTTGTCGTCCTTACCAAGACGGACGATTTTCTCTTCCGGAACGCCGATCATATCGTGCCAGAGGTCGTGAGCCTCTTCATCCTCCTCGTAAATGGTGACCCAGAGCTTGTCTTCAGGCATCTTTAGCACTTCCGTGGCAAACTCCCAGCCCCATGAGATAGCTTCTTTCTTAAAATAATCACCAAATGAAAAATTGCCCAGCATCTCAAAGAACGTGCCGTGTCTGTCCGTGTGTCCTACGTTTTCCAGGTCACCGGTCCTGATGCACTTCTGGCAGGTTGTCATTCTCTTGGAAGGAGGCGTCTCCTGACCGCTGAAATACGGCTTCAGAGGCGCCATGCCGGCGTTGATGAGCAAGAGGCTCTTATCGCTTTCCGGTATCAGCGAAAAACTCTGTCTTCTAAAGTGGTCCTTCGATTGGAAGAAACTAAGAAACATTTCTCGTAATTGATTCAGACCTATTTTTTCCATTGGTGTAAGTGTCCTTTCGTTTTGTCTTTTATCGTCTTCGTCTCGGAATCGTATGGAGCGACTCCCCGATGGTATCCTCCAGGGCCTCCGTGATTCCTTCGTTGTATGTCGGGTGCGGCCTGACAGCTTTCAGCAGCTGCTGGACCGTCTTTTCATTTGCGATCGCAGTGACGAATTCAGAGATCATATCCGTCGCTCGGGCGCACATCATCTGCGCTCCCAGAATCTCGTCGGTGTCAGCCTTTGCAACGACTTTGATGAATCCGCGTTCCTCATGGGTGATCAAAGACTTGCCGTTGGCACTCATGATGAATTTGCCGACTTTGACATCGATTCCCTGCTCCTTGGCATCCGCCTCTGTCATACCCACCTGTGCGATTTCAGGATCCGTATAGACGCAGGCCGGTATCGCCTTCAGGTTGATGTCCGGCTGACAATCGTCTCCGTTCCTGCGGGCAGCCATTTTTTCAACGCAGTAAATGCCCTGTGCGCTGGCCATATGTGCCAGTTTGATGCCCGGAACGATATCCCCTATAGCATACACCCCTTTGACGTTAGTTTCAAATGCTTTTGTCTCATCCGTGTCGATATGCGGACCGTCCATGGCGATGTCGACGCCTTCACCGAACAGACCTTCCGTATACGGCTTCCTGCCGGCGGCACAGATAACATACTGACCGGTCGCGGACAGTTCCTTGTCCTTTTCCTCGTAAAAGACAGTCAGACCGTCTTCCGTCTCTTCGATTCTCTTGACCATAGCGCCTGTGTGGATGTCCACATCAGCTTTCTTGAGAATCATCTTCAGATTCTGCGAGATCTCCTTGTCCATGTTCTGCAATATCCTAGGCAAAGCCTCCACGATCGTGACCTTTGCTCCGAGATCCGCAAATACCGTTGCAAATTCAACGCCGATAACGCCTCCGCCTATAATAACCAGGCTCTCCGGCATCTCCGTCAACTGGAATACGCCATCGCTGGTCAGCACACCCGGAAGGTCGATTCCCGGAACCGGGATGGTCGACGGAACGGAGCCCGTTGCAAGCAGCACGTTCTCCGCACTATAGACTGTTTCATTTCCTTCCGCATCTTTGACGCACACGTTTTTATCGGGCAAAATCTTACCGGTGCCATCTATACGCGTCACGCCGTTTCCTTCCAGCAGTGCCTCCACGCCTTTGACCAGTTCATCGGAAGTGTCCTGCTTGTACTCGACGATTTTACCGTAGTCGAATCTGACGTTGTCAGCATATACGCCGATGATTTCGCCTTCATGGGAAATCTCCTTATACAGACCCGCTGCGTGGATCATGGCCTTTGCAGGGATGCAGCCCCGGTTCAGGCAGGTGCCCCCTACCTTGATGTTTTCAACGATAGCTGTCTTCATGCCGAGCTTGGCGGCCTTGATGGCGGCCACGTAACCGCCCGGGCCAGCGCCTATGACGATGAGATCAAAATCTTTCATAATTTCTCCTAAAAATAAATGAATAATCTGTGCGTACAAAATGATCAGCAATTCATACGCACAGATCAGCTTAATTGACTATATGTTACTCAAATTCATACTTGAGTACCGGATGTCTCGCTGCGCCGACTTCATCGAGTCTGGTGACCGGAGTCTTGACCGGAGCCATGTGCAGCTTTTCCGGATCGCTGTATGCGATGTCGTTGAGTTCCAGAAATACTCTGATTGCGTCATCCAGAGTCTCCTTGGATTCCGTCTCGCACGGTTCCGCCATGAGAGCTTCATGAACCGTGAGCGGGAAGTACATCGTAGGCGGATGGATATTGTTGTCCAGTAAGCCCTTTGCGATGTCCATAGCCGTCACGCCCGTCTCCTTGGCCTGTCTCGACAGATCCATAACGAACTCATGCATGCAGACTTTTGGATCAAAGGCCATATCGTATGCGCCCTTAAGTTTGTTCATCATGTAATTCGCATTGAGAACGGCGTTCTTGCTGGCTTCCGGAATACCCTCCTTACCAAGCATCTTGATGTATGTCAGCGCTTTGACGGCAACGAGGAAGTTTCCGTAGAAATTCTTCATCTCGCCCAGGCTGGCCTCAGCCTTTGCAAAGGACAGCATGTTCTCATCGGAATGCTCGTCAAAGTCTACGACCTTAACGCCAGGCATGAACTTGGCAAGATGTTCCTTGCATCCGACAGGTCCGCTGCCTGGACCGCCTCCGCCATGCGGCGTTGAGAATGTCTTATGGAGATTCAGGTGGACGCAGTCGAATCCCATATCGCCTGGTCTCGCCCATCCCATAACGGCGTTCAGGTTTGCGCCGTCATAGTAGCAAAGGCCGCCGCACTGATGGATAATGTCCGTGATTTCCTTGATGTTCGGGTCAAAGAGACCTGCCGTGTTCGGATTCGTCAGCATGAGGCCTGCGATCTCGTCATTTCCTTCGCAGACTTCCCTGAGTTTATCCAGATCTACGAGTCCCTTATCATCTGAATCGACGTTGATGACTTCCATACCGGCCATAACTGCAGATGCAGGGTTCGTGCCGTGTGCGGAGTCAGGAACGATGATCTTCTTTCTCTGCGTATCTCCATTTGCGAGATGATACGCCTTGATAAGCAAAAGCCCGGTGAATTCACCGTGTGCGCCTGCTGCCGGCTGCAGCGTAAATTCGCTCATGCCGGTAATCTCGCAAAGTGCCTCGGAGATTTCCTTGATGACCTGCAGACAGCCCTGCGCTGTTCTTGCCGGCTGAAGCGGATGGATATCGGTAAATCCAGGAAGTGCAGCGATTTTCTCGTTGACTCTCGGATTGTACTTCATGGTACAGGAACCCAGCGGATAGAATCCGTCGTTGACGCCGTGAGCCTTATGCGCCAGTTCCGTGTAGTGTCTGCTCAGGTCTACTTCGGCCATTTCAGGAAGGTGCAGTTCTGCTTTTCGGAGGTCTTTGTCCGATGGTGTGAGGACGTCGACGTCGCACTTCGGAAGTGCGCTTACGCCTCTGCCCGGTCTTGATTTCTCAAATACTAACATTCCTTACACCTCCTTCAGAATATCGATGACTCTGTCGATATCCGCCTTGCTGTTCATTTCCGTACAGCACCAGAGGATCCTGTGAAGATCCAAAGGCTGTCCGCCCAGAATGCCTTCGTTGCTGAGGGCCTTCAGGATGACGTGGATATCTGTTTCAGAAGTTGTAACGAATTCGTGGAAGTAGTCTTTGTTTTCAACGGTGAAACCGATCTCTTCCATTCTCTTGGCCATGTAATGGGCCTTGGAATAGCACTGGGTGGCAACATCCCTGATGCCCTGATTGCCCATGGCCGCCAGATATACGCCGACTGCCAGCGCACAGAGGGCCTGATTGGAGCAGATGTTGCTCGAAGCCTTCTCACGCCTGATGTGCTGTTCTCTGGCCTGCAGGGTCAGTACGTATCCCGTTTTGCCGTTGTGATCGACTGTCTGACCGACGATTCTGCCCGGAAGTTTTCTCTTCATGGAATCTACGCTGGCCATGAATCCGAGATACGGTCCGCCAAAGGCGATCGGAAGGCCCAAAGGCTGTCCTTCGCCTACTGCAAAGTCAGCACCGTACTCTCTCGGCGTCTTGAGAATTCCAAGGGAAATCGGATTGACGCCCATAATATACTTGCACTTTTTGAAACTGTGTGCGATCTCGCCGATCTCTGCCGCATCTTCCAGATTTCCAAAATAGTTTGGATGCTGGATATAGACGCAGGCGATTTCATCGGACATCTTGGCTTTGAGATCGTCAAGATCCGTCTTGCCGTCCTTGACTTCGATGACTTCCAGTTCCATCTCATTGCCGAAGCAATACGTTTCGATGACTTTCATGACCGACGGCTGGATGGCGCCGGATATAAGGGCTTTGTTCTGCTTTCTCTCACGGCACATGGCAACGGCTTCGCCTGCTGCGGTAGCGCCGTCATAAACGGACGCGTTGGATACATCCATTCCGGTCAGGTCACAGATCATCGTCTGATACTCAAAGATCGACTGCAGCACGCCCTGGCTGATCTCAGCCTGATACGGGGTGTAAGCAGTCTGCAGCGTCTCATTGGAAATGACGCTGCCTACAATCGCAGGGATATAATGCTTGTATGCGCCGGCACCGCGGAAAATCGACTGATAGATGACGTTCTTGTCAGCGATTTTCTGCATCTCGGCGGCCACTTCCATCTCGGACATACCCGCAGGAAGGTCAAGTTCACCCTGGAATTTCACATCATCAGGAATATGAGCAAAGAGATCGTCGAGCTTCTCGTAGCCGATCTCCCTGAGCATTTCCAGCTGCTGTTCTTTTGTATTAGGTACAAAAGTTCCCATAGCTTCCGCCTTTCTAAAAAAACAAATGGATTATTCTTCAGCTTCACAGAGAGCTTCATACTCGTCAGGAGTGATGAGTTCACCCTTCTCGGTAATGTCAGAAACCTTAATAAACCAAGCTCCAAAAGCATCTTCGTTAATCTTTTCAGGGGCATCGAGCAGTTCTTCATTGATCGCTGCAACAACTCCGGATACCGGTGAATAGATGTCTGAAACAGCCTTTACAGATTCAACATCAGCAAAAGCCTCACCGCAAGTTACTTCATCGCCCTCTTCAGGCAGGTTTACAAACACCAGATCGCCCAGTTCTGACTGAGCATAATCGGATATACCGATCAGAGCAGTGTCTCCATCGAAAGTTACCCATTCGTGTGTCTTTGCATAAAGAGCATCTTTGTTGATTACCATTGTATTTCTCCTTTTATATAATGATTAACATAATATAGTTATTGTTTATATTCCTATCTTTTGTAGAACGGGAGCGGAATAACTTCTGCTTCTACCCTTCTGCCTCTAACATCGACTTCCATCTTGGTGCCCGGTTCCTTGTACTCTCTCGGAACTCTCGCCATAGCGATCGGATAATCGAAGAACGGGCATTTCGTTCCGGATGTCGTATAGCCGATCTTCTCGTCGCCGACGTAGATATCCTGGAATTCTCTTGCGATGCCTCTTCCGGTGATTTTGAGCCCAACCCTTACAATTGCAGGCTTTCCGGCTTCTTCCATCGGAGTTTTTCCTATGAAATCAGGCTTTTTCAGCTTAATCGCGAACATGAGCCCCGCTTCTCTCGGTGAGATGTCGTCATTCATCTCATGTCCGTACAAAGGCATGCCTGCTTCCATTCTGAGCGTATCTCTTGCGCCCAGTCCGCAAGGAATCAGTCCATCATCCTTGCCCGCTTCGTAGATGGCATCCCACATTTCCGGGGCCTTTGCGGCAGGCAGATATATCTCGACACCATCTTCACCGGTATATCCGGTCGTTGACACGATACATGGGATTCCGGCGACTTCCGCGCCAAATCTGCAATAGTAGTATTTATCAGGAATACTACCCTCTTTGCAGATTTTCGCAATGATATCCTTCGCTTTCGGCCCCTGTACGGCAATCTGCGCATACTGTGATGATACGTCTGTGAACTTTACATCTCCAAACCGATGATCGCACATCCATTTGAAGTCTTTGTCCTTGTTCGCTGCGTTTACGACGATAAAGTACTTGGTATCTGACATCTTGTAAACGATCAGATCATCTACAGTTCCGCCCTTTTCATTGCACATCGGCGAATATCTGGCCTGCTCGTCCTCCATGTTGGTGAAATCATTGGTCAGAATCATATTCAGATTGGCAAGTGCGTCAGGTCCTTCGCACAGGATCTCTCCCATGTGTGATACATCGAACATGCCTGCAGCTGTTCTCACAGCCATGTGTTCCTTGATAACACCGGATGACTTGTACTGTACAGGCAGGATATAACCGCCAAAAGGTACCATTTTACCCCCATATTCGAGGTGTTTTTCGTATAATGGTGTCTTCAGTTCCATAAACAACTCCTTTTGCGTTTTATCACTTTAACTATCTAAAACAATACATGAACAATTATAGCACAAGAAATATGAACTTTCTTGCGATTATTTTACTTTTTTTATTTTATTTTTCTCGCTTCGATATAGTATCTCTTATCCTCGGCGTGACCCATGGAGAACGTCTTTCTCGGAAGGGCTCCATCGTTGATAACGGACTTGAACAGATCGCCCTTATCCATTGCAGGAAGCAGGAATGCCATACATCCCGGCTTGCTGCCCAGCTCGATGGTGATCTCGTCGCCGTGGACGTAATCGATATCGATGTCCTGTTCCTTGATGTACTTATCGAGGAATGACTGGAGCGTGCCGACCTCCAGCTGTGCCTTTGGCTCCGTTACGGTGATGTATCCGTCTGCGCCTTCATATGCGTAACGGATCACATGCCCTTCTGCTTTGCCGTCGACTGTGGAAGGATACTCCTCCTTGAACGCTTCCAGCAGAGCCTTTGGATCTACGTTGAAGAGAACTCTGTGGATCGGCTCGAATTCGAGAGCGTCATCGTAGAGGTTGACGATCTCAACGAGAGCGTATCTAGAAGGCAGCGTGTTCTCGCTTCCAGGTCCGAATTTCGCCTTTTCTTCTTCGTAGAGAGCCTTTGCGGAAGCCAGTGAATGGTTGCCGTCGCCGACTGCGAAGAGCAAAGGCTGCTCGTCAGCCAGTGCTTCCAGTGCCTTGCAGGCGCCAGCTTTGAGATCTTCCGGAACCAGCCAGGCCTTTGCATGACCGCCGCCTTCCATAAGATCGAAATCATAGATCACGTCTTCACAGGCGCTGAGAGGCCCTATGACGCTGTTTTTCACATCATCGATAAGAAGCATTACATGGGGCAGTTCTATGGCTGCATCGCGTCTTACGGCCTGTCTAGGCGGTATCCTTTCCAGGACTGTACCTTCGGTCGCTCTTACAAGTGATGTGCTTCCCTTGGAATAGTCATATTCTTCGAGGTCGATCTTGCCGATCAGTCCGCGTCTGATTTTGCCGTCGCTCTGAACTCTTTCAAGATAGATCATGGCGTCCGGATATAACTTGAATACGCCGTTTTCCAGGTATTCTTTCATCGTCGCGTTGATCTTGTCGATGTGCTCCTGCGTATGTCCATCCGAAAGCTGTGCTTCAGGAAGGATCACACGGAAAGTTGAAGGCTTATCGCCGACATTCTTTTCAACTCTTTCCCAGTATTCAGGCTGCGATGTGAACTGGTCGCATGCTACGACTGCCCAAGTTTCGTAATTACCTGCTGCCGGCAGAAGGATATCTGCTGCTGAAAAACCTGTTTTGCTCATGTTGATTGTCCAT
>JAFRVY010000070.1 GCA_017438285.1 Bacillota bacterium | reverse complement strand
GTTCTCCTGCTGGAGAAGCGTTCCATCGGGCGTATAGTAGCGGAATTTTATCATCGTAAGCTCTTCGGGCAGCTCCATCTCCGCATCTTCATACAGCGTTTTCTGAAGCTCCTGCCCATAGTTTTCGCCGTCCACCGCAATGTCGTCCATGTAGTGGCGCACATCGAAAAGGTCAAGTTCCTGTATGCTTCCATTGGTGAATCTGTAGGCCATCCTATTCCTCCATGTCCCGCGAATAGAATATCAGAGCGGCGGAATCCTCGCCAAGCACAAGCTCTCCTCCAAGGCTCAAAAGAAAAGGCTTGTACCTTGCGTAATATTTTTTCTGGGGGTCGAACACCTCTTCCTCCCCGACTTTCCTGTACTGCTCGTATTCTTCTTCCCCGCGTCCGTCTGCATCCGGCACGAACTCGGTTGTTATGTAACCATAGTCCGTCGCAAACTCGCCGGATTCGGTGTCAACGCGCTTCAACACCCGTATGTGTTCCGGGTCGTAGTTCTGCCTTGCGGCATCCACCTTAATCTTCTCGCCGTCCGGGAAGAGCATATGGTAAAACCTTATCATGCCATCCTCTCCGGCGTACAGCTTCGCGACTGTGGCGTTTGCAAACCGCGTATATCCGTCGTACAACGCCTTGATGCGCACAGTCATGACATCGCCGCGCAGGTACGACGTGGATATTTTCACCGTGTTCCCGTCCCAGAAGCCGACTTCCGCGCCGTCAACCTCGGCCGTGAACACGGTGTCCTCAGATATGTCGTTGTCCATATAATAAAGCGTGGCGGTGATGTGCACCCATTCCAGCGATTTCTTGCCGTCGGTGTTGACCGGCACAACCTGGTATTCGGGGCTGATGTCGAGCGTGTACTTGCTCGGGTAGATTCCGCTAGCGGCGTTGTTCACGATTTCCTGCACATCCGACAGGGTGACGTTCTCGGCCGCGATTTCCGCACCGCTCCCGACCGGGGGTGTCACGTTCGACACGAAATCGGGTATGTCACCCTCCTCGGCCTGGTATACGCCCTCCTGGTACGGCATCAGCGTCAGGTCGAATGTGCCGTCACCGTTGTCTTTCTTTCCGAAGCACAACGCCTCCGCAGTCTCTCTCCGGAACAGTCCGAACGACACTATGTCGCCCACGCTCGGGACAACCGGGTTGTCGATGTATATGGGCTCGTCGAGGACGAAATCTGATATGACACCCAGTTTTTCCAGCCTTATCTTGTATGTCGCAACTTTGGGGTCGCTGAATCCGTTCGCCTGCGTGATGCGGATTCCGTACTCAGCCGAGGGGTCGGCAACTGAGAATTGGCCGTCTGTATGCAGTTCCCTGATGTAATCGCCATCAACGGTTATGGATATGATTTCTGCGCCGTCCCCGAGACCCACCGAAAGCGTGTCGTCCTGCACCTCGACGAGGCTTCCGACTTCCACAAGGTTTCCCTCTATACCAATCCTGCGATTCCATGTCTCGGGCCTAAGCCTGCGGCACGCCAGCTTGTACATGCAATAGCGGAACACGCGGTATGGGTCGGTTATCCAGCTGATGTTGATGGACTCCAGCTTGTATTCGTCCTTGTCCTTCGTGGCCAACGCATTGTTGTCAACGCATACGGCGGTGTCCTGCTGGTAGTAGTTCACGGAATTGAGAAATTTCGCCTGATAGCCGTCTATGTCTTCGGAGAAGGCTTTCGTGTTGCTCGCCGAAATCACGTTCTGGTTGTTCAGCACCATGACAGGGTTTGATTTGTACGTGTCGGTGAATATGCCGTACTTTGTGCCGTTGAGCGTAAGCGTCCCATGTCCTGCGCCTATTATCTCCTTGACAAGCGTGGAGGTCTTCATCTGTTTCGAGATGACACCATTGCAGACGTACCTCCGACCGTTCATCACGTCTGGCATGGACGGCATGTATAGCCTCGGGTCGTATTCGTCGCACCTTTCGTAGAACTCGCCGAAAGAATCAAGGTCGATCATGCTGTCAGGATAGGCATAGTCGCCGCGAAGCTCGGACTGGAGCGCAAGGAGCGCGAGTGATGCTGGGTTGTTCGTCTTCGATGTTGCGGTGCTCCACGAGTACCGTTTCTCTCCGCCGGCATTCGTCACGGTGCATGTTCGCGCTTTCGACGACACTATGCAGTTCACCTCGTCTATCGTCCCCTGAATCTCGTCGCCAGCCTTGATTCTGAACCCCATCCTTGCTGTCATGTTGCGGTACTTCTCGATGATTGGTCTTTGGGGCACAAGCTCCTGAGCCTTTTCGCTCAACTCGTGGTCGTAGCACCATGTTGTTATGCTCGTGACATATGCCTTGTCCTGGTATTTCGAGTCGGTCTCTTCCATGTTGTCCCGCCAGACAAGAAATTCAACGGTGTTGTTCGTGCAGTCCTTGATGTTGTTCCAACTGAACGTGCCTTCGGCACAAAAACGCATGACCTTGTTCTTGCAGCCGGTGAATTTCGTGAAGCTCGCAAGTCCGCTGTACCCGGACTTGTTGAACGATTCGGTGTATGTCCTGAACGATATGTCGCCCGAGCTTTTCTGGAAATAGCCGAACGGGCCGTATGTCTTTCCGCCGTCGAAAGATGCGGCTATCCCGATGGTAACAGAGGTGTCCTCCTTGCCACCATCGTCCTTGTAATGGAGGAGCGAGCCGAACTGCACCTCAATCCGGACCTTCTGCGGGTATCGTGCGGAAAAGGGAAGCACCATGAGCGGGCGGCTTCCGTCAGGGTTGAGCAGTTCCGTGTTGAACGATTCCTGGACCACTTTCTGTGGGTAAAGCGAAACCTCGGACGCATCCTGTTGTATTTCTATTTCCGGAAAATATTTGTCTGACGCATACCGTATATTGGAGCCATCGCCGTCGATGCGCATTTTCCCGTTCCTGATGTTGTCTGGGTTAGTCGAGATTCCGTATATGCCGAGCTGCACGTCCTTGACCTCTATATCTCTCTGCCCAAGCATGAAAAGTGCGGTGAAATACTGGTTCTCCCCGTCAGTTCCGTCCGACGGGTCTATCATCGTGTACGGCTGCCCTATGTACGATGGGGCATAGTATGATGTGCCTATTACAAACGGTATGGGCTTGTCGGCGGCGGAACGGTTCTTCGCTCCGCTGATTATCGGTATTGACTCTGCTTCGCTTGCAGCAGAAGATGATGAGCCGCTAAAATCAGGCATACTGAATATGCTCTGCGCAATCTGCTGCCCCCACGATGTTCCGCCGAAAGCGATGTTTATTCCGTTCGCTATGCCGTAAAGTCCTCCGGTCGCTACGGTGAGAATCGTGTCAATCCCATTCCAGCCGCCCCCGCCACCACCTGAGGGAAACTGCCTTACCGTCGCGACATCGCCGTCGCGAAGTCTGTAATTCTCATCGACTTCGTTTCCGTTCACGAACACGAGACAGTCCTGCCAGTCGAGTTTCGCGCATTTCGACACTTTGAAACCGTTCCCGACAATTACAGTCTTGTACTTTGAGCTGAAAGCTCCATCATATATGTTGATTGTTGCGGACACGATAATACCCTCTTATTCTGTTCTTGTATTTCCTCAGCGGCTCGATTATGACCCCGACACGGTAGAGTGCATGTATTATATATCCGTTCCCGATGTACACGGCCATATGAACCGGAAGCCCATGCACCTCGATTTCCACAAGGCAGTTGACTTCCCTTTCCTCTATTTTTTCGACTTTCGCGACAAGCTCGTTTTCCACTGCCAGCCTGTCACCGAAATCCGCATACCACACGTCTGGAAGGACGATCCCGTTTCTCCGCAGGACTTCAATGGCAAGCCCGTAGCAGTCGAATCCCTCATCTTTGCCCCGTCCATGTACAGCGAACTTTGTTCCGAGCAGGTCCGTGTATTCCATCAGAACACCCCCGGGCAGATGAACGACGAGCATGTGACCATCGGGAAGTTAATATCCATCCAGTCGTCGAACTGCATCGTCCATTGTACGGTGGTTTCAGTCCAGCTTGCGTTGGTCAGCTTGAACGACACGTCGTCTATTTTCTCTATCGCATGGGAGCCGTCGTCGTACTCTATGACTGCGATGAACCGTATCCGTGACCTCTCCTGATATTCGCGGATTTTGCCTATCCAGAACTGGTCGAGGACGGATATTGTTATCGTCGCATCCTTTATGCCGTCGGATGTCCTCTCAGGTG
>JAFRVY010000069.1 GCA_017438285.1 Bacillota bacterium | reverse complement strand
CCGAAAGCTGATCCGCCAAACTGCTGAGGACTACGTAGGCAACGATCCACAGGATCGCATAAGTGATCTCACTTTTCTTATAGAGTTTTGTCATTTTGATTCCATCCTTTTTTTAATCCTTCGGCTATCGTTATTAAGGCTTTTCGAATTGTGTCGGGATCGTATTTCATCGCATTGTTTGCAACCAGGCTGGCATAACCGTGAACAACAGCCGCCAAGGGTTCAAAAAAGGCCGCAGCGCTCTCTGTCGTCAATCCTTCTTCTTCCCTTACCGCAGTAAGAATATCGGCTGATTCCGGAGATCTGATCAGATCTTCCATGCTGAACCCCGAAAAACGACCTGACTGAAATAGAAATCGGAACAGCTGCGATTCTTCTTCTGCAAAGCGGATATACCGAATTCCCATCTCAAGAAGATTTCCTCCCGCCAGAATGTATTCGCTGTGAAATACATCTGCCTTCAGATAAGTCAGGTCCCTCAGAATATCCAGATTAGGGAACTGATACATGACAGGCTGTGTAGAACAGCCGAGGAAGGCGGCCAGGTTTCTGGCAGTCAGAAACTCGTGACCATTTTCCCGAATCAGCTGGAATGCACCTTCTATCATCGCTTCTTTTGTCGTTGTAGGTTTTTTTGACATAGCGGTATCTCCAAATTCTATAACACCTGTTATTATATTATGCTCCAAGTTTTTGTCAATACCTGAAGGTGTTTTGGGATAAAAAAGCAGGATCCAACGTGTAACAGGAAAGAATACTTGCAGAAAAGGTTATGCTCCCGATCATCGGTTTGTTTGCCGGTGACCGGAAGCCTTCCATTAATGTGAGATAACCCTTTCAAATCTTACGATATACGATCCGAGAACCTGCTCGTATGCAGCTCTTTCATCTCTGATCACGGTATTGATCAATCTTCTACTCCGCAACTAGAAGTTGCCTTTGAATAATAGAGATGTGTAGCGAATAAGACAGAAAATAGAACAGGGACTTCCAAATGAAGTCCCTGTATATTGCTGAGATCTCGAAGAAAAGCCTTATCCGGCAAACTTAGCCGCGGCATTTGCGCCCGCCAGACGGCCGGAGGTCAGGGCCCAACCCTGTGCGCATCCGCCGTAGGTGACGTAAGCCTTGTTCGACTCGTTGAGCGTGCCCAGCGACTCGTTGCCGACCACGTAGATGTTCTCGACCGGAGTGCCGTCTTCTTTCAGGAGGTTGATGTTCGTGTCGACATCCATGCCGCCACAAGTACTGTAGACGTAGGCCGCACCCTTGATGGCCCAGATTTTGCCCTCGGTCTGACCGTGCACATCGTCGAGCTTGACCTCAAAACCGAGCTTCGCACTCAGATCCTCCAGCGAGTCCGCGACGATCACATCGTTGAACTTTTCGCCCATTGCCATGATTTCGTCCAGGTTCGCGACCGGTGTGCCTTCCTCGTATACGCCGCCCTGGTTGAAGAACATCGGACTGATGAAGGCAATCAGGCCATTTTCCTTAATGGCGTTGTACTCTTTCTCGTTGATGAGGACGTAGTAGTTTGCACCGGCTTCCCAGGCGTTGAAGCTGATGCCGAGACCGTTGTAGTTGCCGTCAAAGCTTTCGCCCCTGGAGTCGATGAGCTGATAGTTAAGGTCCTGCACCAGCGAGGTCAGAATGCTCTTGTCCTCGTTCGTGTAATCGTCTGAGCGGATAATCGTGTCAAGTGCCGCAATGTGGTCTTCCACCGCCACATCGGGATTGTAGAGGGCGCCGCCGAGCTTCAGGCTCTCCGCAATGCCGAAGCCGTTGCACTGGGTCATGCCCTTAGTATGCCACACGGCGCCGGTGTATTTCTGAGTCATCTCTGCGTTGCCGATAAAGCCGCCGGAGGCGATGATCACCGAGTCGCCGTAGATCTCATAGGTCGTGCCGTCGTAATACTCGGCCTCTACGCCGATGACCTTGCCGCTTTCGTCAATGATGAGCTGCTTTGCGGTCAGCTCAGTCATGTAGTCGTTCTTCTCGTTCATGGCCTTGGCTTTGGCAAGGGCATTGTTGTATGCGGTGTCCTTATCTGTGTACATGGTCCACAGTTTCCAGCCGTGGCTGTCATAGAACGCGAACATGCTCGGCATGAACTGGAAGTCCCAGGTGTCTGCCAGCCACGCAAAGGTCGCGCCGCTCTCGTCGATGAACAGGCGTACGATGTCCGCCTTCGCGTCTCCGTCGGTGTACTCCATCCACGCGTCGAACAGCTCGTCCGGATCGACGAAAGGCTGACCGCCGTTGTTCTCGACCTGGTGGGGCGGGTTCACGCCGAGGGGACCCGCGGTGTTGGTG
>JAFRVY010000068.1 GCA_017438285.1 Bacillota bacterium | reverse complement strand
ATCGACATTTACCGAAAGGCTCAACATATTACTGAACAAATCGAGCAAGTCCGATTCTGCTGTTGCGGATGATCTGGGCGTATCCAGACAGGCCATATCCATGTGGAGAAGCGGAGAGCGCTCGCCGAAGAAATCCACCATTATTAACATCGCCAATTATTTTGGGATCGATGTTGCATGGCTTATGGGTTATGAGGCGAATTGTGAGAAATCGGACGAGTTCCGTCGGAACGCCTCAATCATCCTTGGAGGCTTTGATGCCGAGGATATCGCCGAGGCACGGAGGCAGGGAGCAGAAATCACTCTCGTTGAGCGGACGCTGGAATCAGAAGGCCCGATCACGCTCGACAGAGCGAAGGCCGTCTCCGACATTCTCGGAGTATCTATAGAAGAACTGATAACCGAAGCCGAGGACGAAGAAGACCAGCCCGGAATTGGGCTGGCCAGAGAGTTCATTACGCTTTTCAGCAGTCTTCCTCCTGAGGATCGTCGCATTGTCCTTGGCGAGCTGCGTGTTCTCTCAGCACGGCAACTATCCGCTTCTGATCCTCGATAGGCAACTGAACAAACAGATATAGAGCATCGAGCGTATCTGGAGATAATTTATTCATAATGACGGCTCCTTTCTAAAAAGTAGCCTGCCGACAGGGTAAAGAGTATTATACCGCATCCGGCAAGGCCTGACATGGAATAGTTATAAAATCTCGTTTTGGAGAACGGACCAATGTTTTCTGTAAACGAACACGACAAGCGAAACCCCAGTTGTTATAATAGAATTACCAAACATGAAGAGGTGAATCATGAAAAAAACACTGCTATCACTGATCATCATTATGACCCTGCTGTTCACCGCCTGCGGGAGTACTCCTTCATCGTTCACCGAATCGACTGACGAAGACGGAAACCAAATCATCAAGAGCGAAAATTCCATAACTATTTATCCGGAGCAGCTCCCGTGCAAACTCCCATATAACGACGAGACTATCGTTATAACGGACTTTCGCCTGTATCAGATGGAGCTCAATTATGAGAACTACCTATTTGCTGTAGCAGACATAGATCTATCCGGGCTTTCTGACAAGAGTTTTCATTGGATATTCGAAGATAAAGATCTGTCATACAACGTCTATCTTGATAAAGGGAAGAATGCATTCGACTTTGAATCTATGGATCAACTCGGCAGCGTCACAAAATACACCGACGCCAAGCAGATCAGAATATGCTGGTCTTCCAACTTCTTCAACAAGTACAAAGAGGATTTTGACGAAACGAGCGTAACCCTTGCCGTGTTTGCCACGCAACAGGAAGGCGTCCCTTATCATATAAGCTATAGGCCGAATACTGAAACGATTCCAGGGATCCCGGCTGAAAGCGATGAGGACTACAAATTCATAGCGAAAAAACTGCAAGAAGAAAAACTCACATGGGAAGACCTCGGCAAGGGCAAATAGTATGGCTCGCAAACCAAAGCACGAACAACCGAACACGGCGGTGATCTATGCCCGCTTCTCGTCTCATAACCAGAGAGAAGTGTCCATAGATCAGCAGGTCAAGGCGTGCAACGATTTTGCCAAGCGCAAAGGCCTCGAAGTGGTCGGCGTATACTCGGATGCTGCTATTTCCGGCAAGGACACGGAGAACCGACCGCAGTTCCAGAAGATGCTGGCCGCTGCGCAGGATCACCAGTTCGGCTACGTCATCGCCTGGAAGTCGAATCGAATGGCCAGGAACATGGTAAAGGCCATGGAGACCGAAGCCATGCTGCGGGTACTAGGCATCGAATGCCTGTACGTGGAGGAAGACTTCGACAATACCGCCGCCGGCCGCTTCGCCCTCCGCAACATGATGAACGTCAACCAGTTCTACATCGAGAACATGGCCGAGGACATCATCCGGGGGATGAATGACAATGCGCAGAAATGCCTGGTCAACGGACCTGTT
>JAFRVY010000067.1 GCA_017438285.1 Bacillota bacterium | reverse complement strand
TAACCATGAAAACCATGTGGCGGAGCGCGATGAACGTTCCGCCATATTCTTTTGCGGTTGATGGCAAAGAAATTTAACATTGTATTCAATGCGATTAAGCAGTATCCGTTTTATGATCTCGATATAACGAATGAAGTACGAATCTGCTTTAAAAACCGTTCCGCTATCGGCGAGAAGGTTTGATACTTCTTCCACACCAGATACAGCTTTGTTTCCAGCGTCGGAGAAAGGGGACGGAAGGTGAGCCCGCTTCCGGGTGAAGTATCGACTAGACGGTCGAATGTCAGAAGATAACCGAGATGTTCCTTTGCAAAAACAGAAGCATTATAGGACAACCGGAATGAGCCTTCCAAATGCAGAAGGGACATTTTATCCTTCGCCCACAGAGGAATATCCTTTTGCCAGCCCTGACCGGAACAGAACAGCGGCAGTCCTATGAGGTCATCTGCGCAGATGACCTTTTTCTTTGCCAGCGGATCGTCTTCCGGAAAGGCAAGTCCCCAGATGTCCGCTTCGGGAAAGATCAGTGATTCATATTTGGATGCATCCGGAATCTCTGCAAGCACCGCGAAATCCAAAAGTCCCTTGTCAAGCTTTTCCGCCACCTGCTCTGTATCGCCGCTTGTGATGTGGTAGCGAAGATCGGGATATAACTTTTTAAGCGCATGAATGGCTCGCGCAAGAAAACAGATCTGATAGGATTCTGCAAGCCCGAGATACAGATCGCCGCCGGTAATATCGTCCAGTGAAAGAAACTCTTTTTCGATCCGGTCCGCCATGCTGACAAGATCTTCCGCTCTGTCACGCAAAAGGACGCCTTCTTCGGTCAGACGAATGCTGAAACTCTGACGGGTAAACAGCTTTTTTCCAAGTTCGTCCTCCAACGATTTGAGTGCTTTGGACAGTGTCGGCTGCGTCACGTGAAGCAGCTCGGCTGCACGCGTCATGTTTTCCTCCCGCGCAACGGCAAGAAAGTATCGAAGGGTACGAATCTCCATGCTGCTCTCCTTTGATATTCGATATTAGAATATCACGATATTCATTATAACCATTAGCAAAACCTGCGTCAAGATGGTACACTGAATACAGTCAAGGAAGGGAGATCGATCACGGTGCAGACAGTAAGGGAAAATCTGCTGGACGCAGGATGCGCCGAAGATTCTGTGCAGACGGTAGAGCGTATGATGACGGCTGGGCATCTCGAAGACGCGCTGCATCAGATGAGAGTCCTGCGCTGTGATCTGGTCGATGAGCTGCATCGGAGCCAGAGAAAGGTGGATTGCATCGATCATCTGATCCGGCAAACAGAAAAAGAAATCAAAAGCAAATCGGAAAGGCGGTAAAGTATCATGATGAAAACAGAAGAATTGAACCTCACAAAGGAGTGGGATAAGACATTCCCTAAGAGCGAAGCGGTCGATCACAGAAAGGTAACCTTTGTCAACCATTTCGGTATCACGCTTGCGGCGGATATGTATACCCCGAAACATGCAGCAGGAAAGCTTCCGGCAATCGCCGTCAGCGGACCGTTCGGCGCGTGCAAGGAGCAGTCCTCGGGGCTTTACGCGCAGACGATGGCGGAGCGGGGATTTCTGACGATCGCGTTCGACCCGTCCTTTACCGGCGAATCCGGCGGCTTCCCCTGTGCAATGCATTCCCCGGACATTGATATGGAAGACTATCAAGCGGCGGTGGATTTTCTTTCCGTGCAGGAGAATGTTGACCCGGAACGCATCGGCATCATCGGCATCTGCGGTTGGGGCGGTATGGCGCTGCAAACTGCCTGCGTCGATACGAGGATCAAGGCCACGGTGACTTCCACCATGTACGATATGTCCCGCGTGGCAGGCAACGGCTATTTTGATGCCGCTGATAATGAAGATGCCCGTCATCAAATGCGCCTTGCCATCAACGCCCAGAGGACAACTGATTACCGGAAAGGTAACTATGCCCGCCAGGGCGGCGTGGTCGATCCTCTGCCGGAGGATGCTCCGTATTTTGTAAAGGACTATTACGCCTATTACAAAACGCCGCGCGGCTATCATCCCCGTTCCCTGAACTCCAATGACGGGTGGACCGTGAATACGGCAACTTCTCTCATGAACATGCGGCTGTTCACCTACGCAAAAGAGATCCGCAGCGCGGTCCTGATGCTCCACGGCGACAATGCCCACTCTTGCTATATGAGCCGCGACGCTTATGCCGATATGGTGAAGGACAGCAAATATGCAGACAACAAGGAACTGTACATCATCCCCGGCGCCTCTCACACCGATCTTTACGACGGCGGCGAATATGACGCGATTCCCTTTGATAAGATCGAGGCGTTTATGAAGGAGCATCTGAAATGAACAGTCGGTTCATGAAGCTGATGTTCTTGCTGCCTGCGCTTGTCTTGCTCTGCGCCTGCGCTCCGAAATCGGTTGAGAAGCCGGAACCGTCACCGGCTGCGACTGCAGAAATTCAGCCGATAGAGATTCCGACCGCCTTGCCCGAAACGCCTGAACCGACAATGACAGCCGAACAGCAGAGCACTGCCGTCACGATCCTTGATACACAACAGCCAAAGGAGGAACCGACCTTGACACTGATCATCAACAGCATTCCCGTGACAGCTCAATGGGAGGAAAACGAAAGCGTTGCTGCGCTTACGGAACTTGTAAAGAACGAGCCTCTTACGATTCAGATGTCCATGTACGGCGGGTTTGAACAAGTCGGACCGATCGGACAAAGCCTTCCGAGGGACGATCAACAGACAACTACGCAAGCCGGCGATATCGTCCTCTATTCCGGCAATCAGATCGTCGTGTTCTACGGCTCGAATTCGTGGGCATACACGAGGCTCGGTCATATCACGGATAAAACCCCGCAGGAACTGAAGGAACTGCTCGGCAACGGAGATATTGCAATCAAAATCAGCATGGAGGGAAACAGATGAAGATACTCGTACTGAACGGAAGTCCGCATGCGAACGGCCCTACGTCCGACATGGTAAAGGCATTTGCAGAAGGCGCGTCGGAGGCAGGGCATGAGGTGGTCAGCATCAACGTTGCCTACAAGAGTATCAAGGGCTGCGCCGCTTGCGAATACTGTCACAATCAGGGAAACGGCGTCTGTGCGCAAAAGGATGATATGCAGGCGATCTACCCCGAGATCCTTTCATCTGATATGATTGTTTTTGCTTCGCCGATCTACTATTTTACACTTTCGGCGCAGCTGCAGGCGGTCATTCACAGAACATATGCCGTTGACATCCCGAAGAACGTCAAAAAAACAGCGCTGATCCTGAGTTCCGGCAGTCAGTTCGTTTACGGTCCTGCCATCGCGCAGTACTATCAATCGATCGTCGAATACTGGGGCGTTGAAAACGCAGGTATTTTCACGGCAAACGGAGACCAGAACAAATCGGAAGCAAAGCGCAGAGAGTTGTACCGGTTTGGGAAGAGCTTGCGCACAGAGGAGGTACTATGAACTATCGCATCAACCGAAGAACAGGTGATAGAATCAGCGAGATTGGCTTCGGTTCCGCCTATCTGTATGAAGCCGGAATGGACGAAGGCGTCCGCGCCTTGGAAACCGCCGTGGAAGGCGGGATCAACTATTTCGATCTTGCAGCCGGTGACGCCAAGGCTTTTCCCATCTGGGGGAAGGCTCTCTCCTCTGTTCGGAAAAGTGTCTTGTTCCAAATCCACTTCGGTGCAGACTATTCCAAAGGCACCTACGGTTGGTCCCTGGAATTGGATGATGTAAAGCGCTCGGTGGCGTGGCAGCTTGAGCAGCTGAAGACAGACTATATCGACTACGGCTTCATCCACTGTCAGGATGAACTGTCCGATTGGGAAACCTATCAGAAAAACGGCATACTGAGCTACCTGCTCAGTATGCAAAAACAGGGTGTCGTCAAGCATCTGGGGCTTTCCTCGCACACGCCATCCGTCATTCAAAAGATTATGGATGAGGTTTCCATCGACATGCTGATGTTCTCGGTGAATCCTGCATATGACTATGGACGAGGCGATTACGCCAACGGCAGCGTGGATGAGCGCAGCGCGATCTACCGTCGCTGCGAAACCGAGGGCGTTGGTATCTCGGTAATGAAGCCTTTTTCCGGAGGGCAGCTTTTGGATGCAGCTCAATCACAGTTCGGAAAAGCACTGACAGAGTATCAGTGCATCCAGTATGCGCTGGACAAGCCCGGTGTTCTGACTGTGCTTCCCGGCGCTTCCAACACGGAGGAAGCGAAAAAACTGTTGGGCTACTGTGACGCTTCGGAGGAAGAACGGGATTACGCGATTCTGGGCAGCTTTGCTCCGCCGCAGGCAAGCGGCAAGTGCGTCTATTGCAACCACTGCAAGCCCTGTCCCATGGGTTTGGACATTGGGCTGATCAACAAGTATTATGACCTTGCCAAAGCCGGCGACGCTTTGGCTGTGGAGCACTATCGCACCTTGGAACTAAATGCATCCGACTGCATTGGCTGCGGTCATTGCGATGCGCGATGCCCCTTCAGTGTCCCACAAAGCGAACGTATGCACGAGATCGCCGTATGGTTCTGTAATCAAGGTCGTCTTTGACTAGAATACAGCGTCCCGCCGATGTTCGGCGGGACTGTTGTGTTATTCATGCATGAAGCTACTGGAATTCAAAGAATTCCTCGCATTCTCCATCATTTCTTCTGTGCAATGGCTGTATATGTTCAGAGTTGTGGCAACGTCAGCGTGACCAAGCAGATACTGGACAACCTTGATGCTGATGCTCGGATCTGCTGCAAGATTCGTCGCAAAAGTATGACGCAGGGAATGACAGCTGAAATGGGGGAGCAAAACAGCAGGTGCGTCAGATTTCAGAAACTCCTGATCGTTGCAGTCACGGATGATGCGCTGAAATGC
>JAFRVY010000006.1 GCA_017438285.1 Bacillota bacterium | reverse complement strand
GCGGACACAAGACTTGCCACCAAAACCGGCAAATATGTGACCTCATTTGTAGTTTTGGCGGACAAAAGGGAAATGCTACAAGATAATAGATCAATTATTGGAGCATTCCTCAAGCAAAGAAGAAAACTACAAATTGGAGGGAAAAATGCAAGGATTAGAGCAAGAAATTGAGGGGATCTTGGAGCTTTTGCAGTTAGAGGCTAAAAACTGCAAAAAAGAACTCGCAAACCTACCAGACGGCCACCTGATGTGTGTGAATGCAAACGATAAAGCAACTTTTTTTCACGCAATTAGCACTAATGGGAGTTACAATAAACCTGCCCGCAAGACAATAGCAAGAGACAGCATTATCGCCAAGCAGCTGGCGCGAAAACGATTCCTGCAGCAGTTGAGCAGGCACCTGGCGAAACAAGCACGGCAGTTGGAAAGGCTGCTCGGAACGCTGGATAGTTATTGTTATGAGAGCCTGATCAAGGAATTGCCGAGGGCGTATCAAAAGCTGCCAACAAATTATTTCACGCCAATGACCGACGGGTGGACGGCAACGAAAGAAGGCATCGTCATTCCGGAACGCCTGATACAATCGGCCAAAGCCAAAGATATAACGGAAAGCCAGATCGAGGAAATCCGCGAAATTCAGCGAGAGTGGGCGGCGCAGCCGTACGAAATCAACACGAAGGAACTGAAAAACAGGAACACGACAACATCTCGAGGACTCAAGGTGAGATCCAAATCCGAGGCATCGATTGTTGAGAAACTCTACCTATATGACATCCCGTTCAGATACGACCAGGTCATCCATATTGGCAGCAAAAGAGTATCCCCAGACTTCACTTTTTTTAGTATAATTGACGGGGAACACTATTGGGAACACGTCGGTAAGACGAACGACATGGACTACATCGACTACCACATGTACAAGCGAAAGCTGTACGAGCGCGTTGGCATCGTTCCGTGGCACAACTATATCGAGACTTACGATGAGCCGGACCGGTATTTTGACATCCGTATCGTCGAAGCAGAAATCAAATACAAGCTTTTGCGGCGGCTGCAGCTTCAGTGAGTTGCAAAAGCCTGCCGCAGTAAAAACAAGAAAGGATCAACAATGAAGGTTGATGTACTCGTAGCCGAAATCGGCTCAACAACAACAGTAGTAAACGCATTCAAAGACATTGACACAGATAACCCAGTATTCTGGGCGCAGGGTCAGGCACCGACATCCGTACTGGAAGGCGACGTAAGAGTCGGCCTGCAGGGCGCGATCGATGACCTTTGCGCGAAAATGGGAATCGAAGAATTAGAATATGATGAGATGCTGGCCACATCGTCAGCAGCCGGCGGACTGAAGATGACAGTCCACGGACTTGTTTATGATATGACGGCGAGAGCCGCCAAAGAAGCAGCACTGGGAGCAGGCGGAATCATCCACTTCGTAACAGCCGGCAAGCTTCGCCGCACCGACCTGAAGAAGATTCAGGAGATCCAGCCGAACCTGATCCTCATTGCGGGCGGCGTCGATTATGGCGAAAGAGATACCGCCATCGACAACGCTGAAAAGATCAGAAGCCTGGGCCTCAAGACACCGATTATCTACGCCGGCAACATTGAGAATCAGGAAGAGATGGAACTGATCTTCGACGAGGAATCCGGACAGAAGCTTTACAACGTAGAGAACGTCTATCCGAAGATCGACGACATGAACGTCGAGCCTTGCAGGAAGATCATTCAGGATGCTTTCGAAGACCACATCACCAACGCACCGGGCATGGAGCACGTCAGAGACATGGTCAACGGACCAATCGTCCCGACGCCGGGTGCCGTCATGCAGGCGACGAAGCTTTTGCATGACTGTATTGGTGAGGTCGTCGTCCTTGACGTCGGCGGCGCAACGACGGACGTTCACTCCGTATGCAGAGAATCCGACAACGTAGCGAGAATTCTGACAGCACCGGAACCGATGGCCAAGCGAACTGTTGAAGGCGACCTGGGCGTCTACGTCAACAGAATGAAAGTCATCGAATCCATCGGGGAAGAAGAATTCCGCGAAAAGGCTGCGGAAGCCGGATTCGATCCTGACAAGACTTTGGAAACCTATGTGGCGATTCCGAAGACCGAAGACGAAATCAAAATGGTCGAGATCCTGACGGAAGAAGCAGTCATGAAGGCTGTCGACCGTCATGCTGGCCAGATCAGATACATCTACGGCCCGAGCGGCCGAAGCACCGTGGCGGAGGGCAAAGACCTGACGCCGGTCAAGTACATCGTCGGCACCGGCGGCGCACTGACGAGACTGCCGCACAGAGTCGAGATCATGAGCAGAATCTGCGAATACGACCAGACAGGCACGAAACTGTTTCCGACCCACCATGCGAAAATCGCTGTGGACAACGATTACATCATGGCGTCTCTGGGCGTGCTGAGCGTCAAACACCGAGAGGGCGCCATCAAGCTCCTCGAGAAATCCCTCGGATTCAAGTTCGTGAAACCGGAAGAGAGCGAGTACGGCATCAAGTCAACGGCGCAGCAGAGCGCTGTATCGGATGATGCAAAGGCCGAACTTCCGGCAGCACTGGCTGATGCTGCGGCAGAGCTTGCAGAAAAGGATGCAAAGCGTGAGGAACTGATTAAGCACATCTACGAGTGCGAGGAACAGGGTTACGACATGACGGCATACAAGCTGGACCTTGGTCTGATCACCGAAGAGGAAGCCGAAGCAATCGAAGCTGCAAAGGCCAAGGAAGAAGGCGAAAAGATCATGGAAGAGGCGGCAGCCAAAGAACGCAAGATGGTCCGCGCCTGCGGCGTTGGTGAATTGGGAGAAGACGGCAGACCTAAGTGCAACCGCGAGTGTCACATCTGCGCACACGTCCACTGCCCGTTTAGAAACAAAGACATGTAATATAAAAAGGCAAATTAAAGGGGCTGTCGCATTAAGTGATTAGTGCGACGCCCTTTTTCTATGCGATGACAGGAGGGGCAGTGCCCTCGCTTAGTCCTCGTCGCTGACGATCACGACGGCTCACTCACAGAGAATAGAACTCCACCGAAACTCGGGG
>JAFRVY010000066.1 GCA_017438285.1 Bacillota bacterium | reverse complement strand
TGAATATCATTGCTATGCAGGTAATAATAGCCAGCCTCTTTTTCATCTCAAACCTCCTCATTACAACAGTAGCTTTTTCTTTTGTTCTGTTAACTATATACTATTTCTTTATCACAATCAAGTGCTAATGTAACAAAAAGACGCGGTGTAAATACCGCGTCTTGTGTTGTTTTGCGAGTGGTGAACGTCGTCACCTGTCTTCCCGGAAGTATGGCAGACCCAGACTTTCCGGTGGCTGGTGCTCACGCTTTCTGCGCATGCTTGTAATGATGAGTACCAGAATGGTAACAACATACGGCAGCATCTTGTACAGTTCCTTGACCGCCATTCCTGAACCCGGCATGAACAGGTACAGGATGTAAAGGCCGCCGAACAGGATCGAACCGAATACTGCAACGTTTGGCTTCCAGAGGGTGAAGATTACGAGGGCGATCGCCAGCCATCCTCTGTCACCGAATGCGTCATTGGACCATACGCCGCTTGCGTAGTCCATGACGTAGTACAGGCCGCCGAGACCTGCAATCATGCAGCCGATGCAGATTGCGAAGTATTTGTACTTGTTGACGTCGATACCTGCGGCGTCTGCTGTCGCCGGATTTTCACCGACGGCGCGGAGCTGCAGTCCGACGCGTGTCCTCTTCAGGATGTATGCCGCGATGATCGCGATGACGACCGCAAGGTACGTCATAAATCCGTAGGAGAGGAATATCTTGCCGAACCATCCCAGATCCTTTGCGAACGGCAACGCCTTACTGAAGATGATGCTCGTCTTGCTCAGTGCGATGGATGGAACGGAGCTTCCCGTCAGTTTCATAAGTGAACCGCCGAAGAAGTTACCGAAGCCTACGCCGAAAGTGGTCATCGCAAGACCGACAACGTTCTGGTTCGCTCTCAGGGTTACCGTTAGCACTGCGAAGAGCAGTCCCATGAGCAGTGATCCGACCAGGCACGAAAGGAATGGTATCATGATCGCCAGGAACGGATTCAGGTCTGCGCCGCCGCAGCTTCGTTCATAGAAGAACGCACCGATAACGCCGCACATGGCGCCTACATACATGACGCCCGGAATACCCAGGTTCAAGCTGCCGGCTTTCTCGGAAATCGTTTCACCAGTACAGCCGAACAGCAGCGGCATTCCCTGTATGATCGCTCTTGGAATGAAGGAAACGAGATCAAACATTATGCTACCTCCTTTCCAGCGCTCTTACGAACATGAACAATATAGTTGATGAAGAATTCGCATCCAATGATGAAGAACAGGATGATACCTGTCAGGATATCACTGTATGACTGGTTGAGACCGCAGCTTGTGGAAATCTCCGCTGCGCCCTGCTCCAGGAATACGATGAGCAGTGCTGCGAATATCATCGCTATCGAGTTAAACTGTGCCAGCCACGATACCATGATTCCAAGGAATCCTCGGCCGCCGGCCAATGTCGTTGTGATCGTATGGTCGGAACCGGACACCATCATCCAGCCGGTGAATCCGCAAATGGCTCCTGACAGAAGCAGCGTACGGATAATAACTCTGTCGACCTTGATGCCGACGTAGTTGGCCGTTCTCTGGCTCTCGCCGACTACGGAAATCTCATATCCGTGCTTGCTGTACTGCAGGTAGATGTGCATTCCCACAGTGATGATTGCTACGAATATGATGATGAACCAGTAGCTGTTGGTTCCGATATTCGGCAGCCAGCCTTCTCTGCCGGCCTGATTGATAATGCCGACGTGGCCTGAGCCTTTTGGATTCTCCCAGACGATGATGAAGTATGCGACCAGCTGGATCGCAACGTAGTTCATCATCAGAGTGAACAAAGTCTCATTGGTGCCCCACTTGGCCTTGAAGAACGCCGGGATCATCGCCCAGATAGCGCCGGTGCCAACTGCTGCGATGAGCATAACGATGATCAGGACTGCATTCGGAAGGACGCCTCCCAGATACATCATGACGACCGTCGTTGCCCATGCGCCCATGAGGACCTGTCCTTCACCGCCCAGGTTCCAGAACTTCATCTTGAAGGCCGGGGTCAGTGCCAGCGATATGCAAAGCAGAATCGCCAGTTCCTTGAGCAGGATCAGGACTTTTCTCGATGATCCTACCGCGCCGTCGATCATTGCGCCGTACACGCTGATCGGATCGAGCCCTGTTGTCAGCGTCGTTACGATCGCGCATACGATCAGCGATGCGATGATAGCACCTATTCTGATTGCCCACGCTTTTTTGGCGGGCATTTCCTTTC
The DNA here is from genome assembly GCA_017438285.1 of Bacillota bacterium. GTDB lineage: Bacteria > Bacillota > Clostridia > Peptostreptococcales > Anaerovoracaceae > Lentihominibacter. The sequence goes on along the minus strand of JAFRVY010000066.1, from coordinate 18,722 downwards.
GTCTCGTAATGTGGAGGAGTGGTTCTTTGATCGGATTACTCATTTGCCGCACCTCCTCCCAGTTTTGTCATCATCATTCCAACCTGTCTCTTTTCTGCGTCGACTCCATCGACGATGCCGCTGACCTTGCCGCCGCAAAGAACAAGGATGCGGTCGCACAGCTCAAGCAGTACGTCGAGGTCTTCGCCTACATATATAACGGCTACGCCTCTGGCCTTTTGCTGGTTCAGGAGGTCGTAGATCGTGTATGATGAGTTGATATCGAGTCCGCGGACCGCGTAAGCTGACAGGAGCACTGTCGGCGCAGATGCGATCTCTCTGCCGACCAGAACCTTCTGTACGTTGCCGCCGCTCAGCTTTCGGACTTCTGTAGAAACACTCGGCGTGTTGACTTCCAGCTCGTCGACGACTCTCTCGGCCAGCGCCTTTGGAGTCTTCCTGTCGGTGAACATCGACCTGCCTCTTCGGAAGGATCGAAGCATCATGTTGTCCGTCAGGTCCATGCTGCCGACGAGGCCCATGCCCAGTCTATCTTCCGGTACGAAGGAAAGCGATACGCCGATCTCCGCGATCTGCAGCGGGTCTTTGCCGATCAGGTCTTCGACTTCGCCGTCGTCGTGGATGTATTTGATAGTGCCTTTCTCAACTCTCTGCAGTCCGGCGATGGCCTCCAGCAGTTCCTTCTGTCCGCAGCCCGAGATTCCGGCGATGCCCAGAATCTCACCGGAGTTCGCCGTGAAAGAAACATCATCCAGTTTCATAACGCCGTCCGGTCCCTTGACCGTGAGACCTTCAATTTCAACACGAGGTTTCGGATCTACCGGCGTAGGTCTGTCGATGTTGAGCTCGACCTGGTGACCGACCATCATGTTGGTCATCTCCTGCTCGTTGGTTTCGGCAGTAATCATATCGCCTACGAATTTGCCCTTACGCAGGACAGCCACTCTGTCAGAGATGGCAAGCACCTCGTGGAGCTTGTGGGTGATGATGACCACTGTTTTGCCGTCTTCTTTCATGTTGCGGAGAACCGCAAAAAGTTTGTCCGTTTCCTGCGGTGTCAGTACAGCCGTCGGCTCATCAAGGATGAGAATGTCTGCGCCTCTGTAGAGGACCTTGACGATCTCGACTGTCTGTTTCTGGGATACGGACATGTTATAGATTTTCTGCTTCGGATCAACATCGAAACCGTATGCGTCGCATATCTCACGGATCTTCTCGGAGGCTTTCTCCAGATCCAGCTTGCCCTTCTCCTCGAGGCCAAGAACGATATTCTCTGCAGCTGTAAAAACATCCACCAGCTTGAAGTGCTGATGAATCATTCCGATGCCGTGATCAAAAGCTTCTTTTGGCGAGCTGATCATGACAGGCTCGCCGTTGATCATTATTTCTCCGCCATCCGGGAAATAGATTCCGGACAGCATGTTCATGAGAGTCGTCTTGCCGCTTCCGTTCTCTCCCAAAAGCGACAGGATCTCTCCGCGGTATATATCCAGCGTAACGTCATCGTTGGCGGTGATGTCGCCAAAAGTTTTCGTGATGTTGCGCATCGATACTGCGACTGATCTGTTCTCCAAAGTTATCACACCTTTCCGGTCATCACGACCGATTATCTAAAGCCATATGCTGCAAGGGATAACACGCACCGACTGCGCGCTTTCCTTTGCAGCATCGTTTAAGTGAAATTCCTGGTCTAATCAAATAAACAAGGAAAACCCCGGATGATCCGGGGTTTTCCGTTTACCCTTAATACTGTTCGTCAAGAGTTGTGATTCCATCGATTCTCAGATCGAAGTAAGGGGCCGATCTGAATTCTGATTCATGGAAGTATCCATCGGATATAACATTTGTATCAGGAGTGAAATCTGCATCTGTGTCAACGTCAGCATCGTAAGCATCAAGAGTCTTGCCTTCTACTGTGAATGTGGAAGTATCGAATACATGGATATCTCCGCTTTCGAGAGCAGCCTTGACCTCATCGATTTTAGCCTGTGTGCCTTCAGCAGCAGCCTGCTCGTTAACTTCTGTCAGCTGAACTGATTCAGTTTCCAGGTTTCCGGTCCAGTCAGTGTCGATTGCTTCGCCGTCAAGTACAGCCTGCATAGCATACTTGTAGTAAGGAACCCAATCGATTCTTGAGGAAACGATGAAAGTGTTCGGGCATGCATCTACAGTGCTTCCATTGTAGGATACGTCTGGAACGCCGGCCTTTTCACATGCAGTAGGAGCTCCCATGGAGTCAGCGTGCTGTGAAATGAGTACGCAGTCACGGCCGATCAGCTTGTTAGCAGCTTCCTTCTCTGCTGCTTCGTCATACCATGAACCTGTGAATGTTACGTCCATTGTAGCGCTTGGGCATTCGGAGCGAGCTCCCAGGAAGAATGAAGTGTATCCTGAGATTACTTCTGCATAAGTGTAAGCTCCAACATAACCAATCTTAGCCTGGTCTGCAGTGATGTCGCCCTTTTCGATCATCTCGTTCAGCTTCATGCCTGCAGCAACGCCTGCCAGATAACGACCTTCATAGATTGAAGCGAATGCATTGTGATAGTTGTCGAGGCCTTCAGTGTGAGCCTTCGTGCCGGTTGAGTGGCAGAACTGAACATCAGGGAAGTCCTTTGCTGCCTGGATCATGAAGTCTTCATGTCCGAATGAGTCTGCGAAGATGATTCCGCAGCCTTCGTCTGCGAGTTCTGCAGCTGTGTCATAGCATTCCTGTCCTTCAGGAACGTTAGTCTTGATTACAGCCTCGATACCCATTTCTTCACATGCGGCGTTTGCAGCATCGATGAAGTTCTTGTCATAGGTTGAGTTCTCGTCATGCAGACAGATGAATCCAGCCTTCAGAGCGCTGTCTGAATTGCCCTCGTCGTCTCCGCCGCCGCAGCCTGTGAACAGTACGGTGAATGCGAAGACCATCATGAGTGTGAGCATTAATGCTACTGCTTTTTTCATTTTTGATCCTCCTGTAAAAATGAAATCTCTTAAGAAAAACAACAAAGACAGGTTCAAAACCTGTCCGCCAATCATCTACAATTACCAATTGCTCCGAGGAAAACCAAAAACGAAAACACCGCCAAAGGCTTCTCTCAAATCAACCAATAGTCGTAACTAAGGCGTTACGGTAGAAACGCACTATACCATTTCTTCGTGCTTATATTGGCAATTATTTACATGTTGTGAAAGTGTTTTTTCACAATTTGAGTGTACCAATTGAGAGGGTTAGTGTCAAGGAAAAAAGGGCTTACAATCTTGCTTAATTTTCCTCTTTTATATACTACATTTTGTGGTATGATATATACGTAACCACAGTTTATAGTAATTGGAGGAAAATCATGTTTTACGAAGTAGATGTAGCCGGAATGAAGAAACAGCTCAAGCTGTTCCCTGTAGAAGATGACCTGCAAATCGCAGCTTTCATACTGTACGGAGACGTGGCGATCACCAAGCACGCAGCGAAAGAACTGCTCGCCCGCGCTCCTGAATTTGACATCATGCTGACATCAGCATCAAAAAGTATTCCGCTGATTTATGAAATGGCTTCTCAGGCCGGAGTAAATGATTACATTGTTGCGCTCAAGGCGCAGAAAGTATATATGGGAGAACCGCTCACCGCGACGCTGAAGTCGATCACGACATTTGAAAAGCAAAAGCTGTTCGTCGGTGAAGACGATGCTGCCAAGATGAAAGGCAAGCGCGTTCTTATCGTTGACGATGTTATCAGCACGGGCCAGTCGCTCAACGCCCTCATCAATCTCGTCGAAAAAGCAGGCGGAGAGATCGTCGGCAAATGCGCTGTTCTCGCTGAGGGCGACTCCTATGACCGCGAGGATATTATCGTGCTGGGCAAACTGCCGCTCTTTAACGGCAAGGGCGAAATCATCGGATAGTGCCGGGCGAAAACATCGGATAACTTCGAAGGCAAACTAACGGATCACTCCGAAGAGTTCCGCAGGCGTTTGGATGATATGATCGGGGACTTCATCACCAGTGAAGTCCTCTTTTGTTTTGCCTGCGAGAGCCTCGCTCCAGCCGACCAGAATACTGGTTGCCCCTGCCCTGTTGGCGCAGGCGATATCCAGACGGGTGTCGCCGGTCATGGCGCTGGTCTGCGGCTCCGACTTCATCTTCGCGAGGGTGTTCAGCAAAAGCTCCGGATCCGGTTTCGGCTTCACTGACTCTTCGACAGTGAGGACCGTGTCAAAGTACTTGAAGAGATCATACTTCTCCAGTCCCTGATATGCGGTGACGCGGAGACGGGACGTTGCAAGTCCGACTTTGTACCCCTCATCCCTGAGTCTTGCCAGCATCTCCTCCACGCCCGGAAAGAGCTCGATCATGTCGTAGAATCTTTCCCGGTGAAAGTCCCTGTATATCGCAACCGATTCTTCCATCGGAACTTCCGGGAAGGCGTTTCTCATGCTGTCTTCCAAAGGCTCGCCGAAGGTGTTCATGATATAGCCGAGATCACCTTCTCTTCCCTTGATCGTCCGGTAGGTGTGCTGCCAGGACTGGATGATTACGTTGTTGGTATCCATGATGGTACCGTCGAAATCAAATACTACTGTATCTATCATGTCTGTAACTCCTGTTGAAAATCCCGGAACCTCTCGGCCCCGGGACTTTCGTAGTGTATAAAAATGATTTTAGAGATTTTCTAATATTAATATCCGCCATACATACAGAGCATTACGCCGGCTGCTACACCGGATCCGATAACACCTGCAACGTTCGGGCCCATGGCGTGCATCAGCAGGAAGTTGGAAGGGTTAGCCTTTTGTCCCTCAACCTGAGATACACGGGCAGCCATTGGTACGGCCGATACACCTGCCGATCCAATGAGCGGATTGATTGGCGTCTTCGATAGCACGTTCATCAATTTCGCGATACATACACCGCCTGCGGTACCGAAGCAGAAGGCCAGTACACCGAGGATAACGATCTTGATCGTTGCCCATGTAAGGAATGTCTCTCCCGTTGCAGATGCGCCTACGCATGTACCCAGCAGGATAACCAGTATATTCGACAGGGCGTTCGATGAAGTATCTGACAGTCTTGCCGTTCTGCCGCTCTCCTTGAACAGGTTGCCCATCATCAGCATACCGATGAGTGGAGCTACCGCCGGAAGAAGCAGAGCGATTACTACGGTTACCGCGATCGGGAAGAGAATCTTCTCTCTCTGTGAAACAGTTCTGAGCTGCTCCATCTTGATTTCTCTCTCATGTTTCGTCGTCAGCACCTTCATGATAGGCGGTTGTATGATAGGTACAAGGGCCATATACGAATACGCTGCGACCGCGATCGGTCCGACCAGATGGTCAGCCAGCTTCGTTGTAAGGTAAATCGCTGTAGGCCCATCCGCACCGCCGATGATTCCGATGGAACCAGCTTCCTGCGCGTTGAAGCCAAGAGCGATTGCCGAGAAGAACGCGAAGAATATTCCCAGCTGTGCTGCCGCTCCCATGAGCAGTGACTTCGGATTCGCGATCAGCGGACCAAAGTCTGTCATGGCGCCTACGCCTAGGAATATAAGCGACGGCAAGACAGGTTTCAGCATATAGAATATCGAAAAAATACCTGCGTTCGCCAAATCATTGGAGTTCGTTACTCCTTCGTGAACGACATCGTTCAGGAAAATACCTGTCATAGGCAGGTTCGAAAGCAACATACCAAACGCAATCGGAACCAGAAGCAGCGGTTCGAACCCGTGTCTGATGGCCAGATACAGGAAGAACAGCGAAACTACGATCATGATTCCACTCTGGTAACCGAAGTTTGCAATACCGGTCGACTCCCAGAATTTTAATAGTGTTTCAACTATTGCGCCCATAAAATTAGCATCTCCTTTTTTGCATAATGACACAGCGATACTTCCGCATCACTGATAAAATATTAACATATTGTCAAAACCTGTACAAGTTGTATTTTAGTTAAATACTGTATACAAAGGCCTAAATATCCCTCGTCGCGATGACATCCACGCCGGTGCCGAGAATATCGGGTATGACCACCTCACCGACGCGAACCGGTGCCTTCAGCGCTACCTTGTTGATTTCCTCCATAGCAGCCATGATCTTGCCCTTCGGAATGGATCCGTTGGTCCTGACCGGACACCTGATCAGGTCGCTTCCTTCAACTTTGACCGTCGATGTCAGGACGCGGACCGGATTCTTCAGTTCCGCGATGCCGTAATCGATTCCCTTTTCACAGGATCCGCCGGTCACGGTAAAGTCCACAGGAGAAACCTTGAGATGGCATCCCTTCGGACATACGATGCAGATGACTTCCTGCAGCTGTGTATTATCGCTCATCATTGTTCTCCTTTCCTTACGCTTCTACTGCGCTGATGGTTACCGGACCGTCTTCCGCCTTCACATCCTGCAAAAGCTTCAAAGGCACTTTAACCTTTTCCATCTTGCTGGAAGACATGTACGGTCTCTTGAATCTAGCGATCTGCCTGTCACCCTGCATGACGGTGACGACAGAGTTCTCGCCGAAGATCTTCTTCACACGGAAGGAAACCTCCAGCGTCTTGCCTACGTTATCTTTTCGCACCTTCATCGGTACGGTGTACTTGACATTCTCACCGGCTGCCATGTCCAAAACCTCGCCGCTGTCAGCCCCATCGCAAGCCTTTACGCCGGCCTTTGTACCGTCATCCGTTCCGGCCTTTGCGCCGCCGAGAACGAACTCGGCAGCCGACTTGCCTGCGCGGATGCTTTCTTCGGTGACGAAGTCGACCAGGTCGTGCACCTGCAGCACGTTGCCGCAGGCAAAGATGCCCGGAACCATGGTCTCGTTGTTCTCGTATACAACGGCTCCGCTGGTGCGGGAATCGAGCGGAACGCCTGCCTTGATGCTCAGCTCGTTTTCCGGAATGAGTCCGATAGAAAGCAGCAGCGTGTCGCAGTCAAAGACGATCTCCGTTCCCGGAATGACGTTTCTGTGCTCGTCGACCTCCATGGCGACGACCTGCTCCACGCGGTCTTTGCCGCGGATTTCCGTGACGGTGTGTCTCAGCAGGAGCGGTATGTCGTAATCCTTCAGGCACTGGTTGACGTTTCTCGCCAGACCGTCCGGATGGTCGCTGGCGCCGATGCAGGCCAGCACTTCCGCGCCTTCCAGTTTCATACGGCGGGCCATGATCAATCCGATGTCGCCCGTTCCTCTGACGACGACTCTCTTACCCACCGAAAGTCCCATGATGTTCATGAGCAGCTGTGCGGTTCCTGCCGTATAGACGCCGGCAGGCCTGCTTCCCGCGATGCCGACAGAGTCACGAGTACGCTCTCTGCATCCCATGGCGAGAACGATGGCCTCTGCGCTGATCATGCGGTAGCCTTCTTTGTTGCTGACATAGATCTCATGGTCAGCTGTAATATCCAGAACCATTGTGTCCGTCATGACGTCCACGCCGGTCTCTTCTACAAACTTGATGAACCGGTCCGCGTATTCCGGCCCCGAAAGTTCCTCGCCGAAATGATGGAGTCCGAATCCGTTATGGATGCACTGATTCAGGATGCCACCCAGATGCTTGTCGCGTTCGACGATGAGGATCTTTGTCAATCCGTTTTCCCAGGCGCTGTGCGCCGCAGCAAGTCCGGCAGGACCGCCGCCAATAACGATCAGTTGATAATCCATAGCTTAGTCCTCCTTCCCCGCTTCTGTTTTGGTTCTATAACTCAGGGTCTCGCTGCCCGGTTCCTCCAGACAGATGTCCAGCCAGTCGATACCCAGTTCTCTCACGATGAGTTCCTGTACCTTCGGCATACAGAAGCCGCCCTGGCATCTGCCCAGCCCGGCGCCGACGCGTCTCTTGACGGCGTTGATGCTGACAGGCGGAATCGGTCCGTGGAGCGCTTCCTTGATTTCTCCCTCGGTGACGGTCTCACATCTGCAGATGATCCTACCGTAGGATGAGTCTGCAGCGATCTTTTCGTTTCTGATCCGGTCGGCTTCTTCCTTTGTATAGATCTTGCCGCCTCCGCCGATGTGCCCTGCCACAGGAAGTCGAGGTCTCGTTCTCTCATCGACATATTCTTCCTTGATGATCAAAGGCAGCCCGTCGTCAGCCAGCATGCTGATGACATACTCTGCGATTGCAGGCGCTGCTGTCAGTCCTGGTGACTTGATGCCCGCCATGTCGATGAATCCCGGGAAGGCTTTGCTCTCCTCTATGATGAAATCGCCCGACTTGGAATTGGCTCTGATGCCTGCGAAGTTTCTGATGTTCTTACGGAAATTAACCTTCGGAACGCTCTTCATCGCTGCTTCCTTGATGGCATCCAGACCTTCCTTGTCCGTGGACTTGTCTTCTCTGTCTCCGATGATGGCGTCCGGTCCAACGATCAGATTGCCGTCGACCGTCGGTGAAACGAGGACGCCCTTGCCCTTTTCATTCGGGCACTGGAAGATGGTTCGTGTTACGCGTCTTCCTTCTTCCTTATCCAGGAGGAAGTACTGACCTCTCGTCGGTACGATCTCGTAATCCGGTTCCTCGAGAAGACTTCTCGTCTTGTCGCAGTCGACGCCGCATGCCGACAGCACGTATTGTGATTCAAAACTTCTGCTGCCGCAGTCGACAACGAAGTGTCCTCCCTCCGTCTTGGTGATTCCGCTGACCTCCGTTCCCAGGAAGAGATCCACGCCGTTGCGTACGGCGGTCTCCGCCATGGCAAGGCAGTATTCCCACGGATTGATGATGCATGCGGATGGCGCCCACAGAGCGCCGACAACTTCGTCTGCCAGTTCCGGTTCCATTTCCTTTGCCTTGGCTGCGTCTACGACTTCGATACCCGGGACTTCATTGGCAACGCCCTGCTCGTACAGCTTTTGGACGTGCTCCATGTCCGCTTCATCAAAAGCCAAAACCATGCTTCCGCAGTTGCTGATCGGAACGTCCAGCTTCTCGCAGATCTCCTTGGCCAGCTCAACGCCTCTGACATTCAGCTGAGCCATTTGCGTGCCCGGTTTAGGGTCGAAGCCCGCGTGTATGATCGCGCTGTTGGCTTTCGTTGTTCCGGACGCAACGTCGCTGGAACGTTCCAGCACGGCGACCTTGAGATCGAACTTCGAAAGCATATAAGCGCAGGATGCGCCGCTGACGCCGCAGCCGATAATTACAACATCGTACATTACTGTCTTTTTCCCTCCATTAAAGTTCCGCCTTTTCCAGGCTGTATAGTGCGATTTGTTCTTCTTCTTTGTTCCTTATAATATAGTACGCGATGACCATTGCGATCCCCGTAACCACCCAGGTGATCGGATAGATGCGCAGCAGCATTTCGTACTTCGGAATCTGTGCAAATACGGTAAAGATCCACGCGATTCTCAGGACGCAGGTTCCTATGACCGTAATGAGTGCCGGAAGCATGGAGTGTCCCATACCTCTCATGGCAGAACCGCTGATCTCATATGACAGTGCGATCCACTGGAACAGGAGTACACACTGCATCCTGATGTATGCCCACTGGGCGACGTCCGCCGACTCCGTGAAGAGTCCGATAAAGAACACCCTGCCCAGATAGAATCCGAAATTGCAGATCATGGCAGCGATCACGCCGCAGATCATGCACTTGTAATAAATCTCCCGGCACCGCTTCATGTTCATCGCTCCGTAGTTCTGACTGGTGAAGGTCATCGCCGTCTGGGAGAAGGCGTTCAGTGCGAAGAACGAAAAGTACTCGAAGTTCAGCGCTGCAGACGATCCTGCGATTGCGCCCGAGCCAAAGCTGTTGATCGCCGCCTGGATGAACACGTTGGACAGAGAGAATACCATGCCCTGGATGCCCGACGGAACGCCGATCTGCAGCATCCTCTTGAAGTGTTCCCTGTGCAGACGCAGCTTCTTCAGTTCCAGATGGAACTCGTCGGTTTCCTTTACGAGGAGCACGATGAGTGTGATCGCGCTTATGGTGTTGGCGGTAACCGTGGCAATGGCTACGCCGGCAACGCTCAAGTGGAATACCGCTACCAGAAGCAGATTCAGTCCCACGTTGACGAGGCCTGAAACCGTCAATGCGATCAAAGGCCGCATGGTGTCGCCCTTGCTCCTGAGGATAGACGCACAGAAGTTGTATAGAGACATGACAGGCATACCCGCAAAGAAAATTCTCAGGTAAAGGGTCGCCAGGTCGATGACATCGTCCGGTGAATCCATGGCCTCGAGGATCGGTCTTGAAGCGAAGATGCCGATGACTCCGAAGACGACACCGCCGATCAGCGCAACGAGAACAGCGGTATGTACCGTGTCATTGACCCTGTCCTTTCTGCCCTGCCCAATGTAATTTGCGATGACTACATTGGCGCCGATGGACAATCCGATCAGGAGATTGATTATTAAATTGATAACTGGCGAGTTGCTTCCGACTGCCGCCAGAGCCTGATCCCCCGCAAACCGTCCAACGATGGCGACATCCGTCGAATTGAACAGCTGCTGGAGCGTGCTCGTCACTATCAGCGGCAAAGCGAAGAGTATGATCTTGCCCAGAAGCGGGCCTTCCAGCATGTTTATACTTCTTTTACTCATTGATCACGCTGCTTGAGTTTCTCGTTGATGAAGTAGTCCAGATCTCCATCCATGACCGCCTGGACGTTGCCCACTTCGGCGCCCGTCCTGTGATCCTTGACCATGGTGTAAGGCTGGAAGACATAGGACCTGATCTGGCTTCCCCAGGTGATCTGGCTGTAGTCGCCCTTGAGTTCCTTCAGGGATTCCTTCTCTTCCTGCTCTTTCAGTTCTACCAGCTTGGACATGAGCATCTTCATGGCGTACTCGCGGTTTTGCATCTGTGACCGTTCATTCTGACAAGTAACTACGATGTGGGTCGGCAGATGCGTGATCCTGACTGCGGAGTCCGTCATGTTGACGTGCTGTCCGCCAGCTCCGCTGGATCGGTAGGTGTCGATTCTCAGATCATCCGGGTCGATCTCCACAGTCGTGTCAAAATCGATTTCCGGCGTCACATCCAGCGAGGCAAAGGACGTATGTCTCCTGCCCGATGCATCGAACGGCGAGATTCTGACGAGCCTGTGCACGCCCTTCTCGTTCTTCAGATAGCCGTAAGCGTAGTCGCCTTCAACGAGGAGCGTGGCGCTCTTGATTCCTGCCTCCGTATCGTCGTTCATGTCCATCATCTTCGCCTTGAAGCCGCGTTTCTCACACCACCTGGTGTACATGCGCAAAAGCATCGCGGCCCAGTCCATGGCTTCCGTCCCGCCGCTTCCGGCATGGATGGAAATGATGGCGTTGTTCTGGTCGTATTTCTCATCGAGCAAAGTCCTGAGCTTCAGGTCTTCCAGATCCTTTTCCAAAGTCTCCTTGGAAGCCTTTGCTTCGCTGGCCATGAGCTCCGCTTCATCGGCGTCCCCGCCCTTGTCGGCTTCTGCCGCCATCTCGAGCATGACCTCCAGGTCCTCGAAACGGGAGCGGATATCTTCGTATTCGCCCAGCCTGTTCTCTATGGACTTTTTCTCTTTCATTAACTTTTGAGCCTTCTCCTGATCGTTCCAAAAGCCCGGCACCGCCGTCTCCTCTTCGAGTTTGGCAAGCTGCGCCGCGAGGCCTTCGGGATCGAGAGATTCTCCGGCTTCCTCCAAAGTCTTCTGAAGTGCCGGAAGCTCACCGTTTAATTCATCTATCAGTATCATTGTTTCTCCTGCTGATATCGTTCTGCCTTAGACATTTCTGCCGCAGCAGTGCTTATATTTCTTGCCGCTTCCGCATGGGCAAGGATCGTTTCTGCCGACCTTCGGCGTTTCGCGCCTTACGGTCTCCTGCTTGTGCTCGCGCTTCGGTACGGCAGCAGCTGCAGGGGCTCCTCCCATGTCCACGTTCGCACCGGCAGCCTGTCTTCTCGCCGCCTCTTCACGCATCTCGCTGTCGTCGAACTCGTCCTTGTGAGATACGCCGACGCCGATAACGTCCTTACGCTCTGTGGATGTCTGGATCGTCATGTTGTAGCAGAATCTGACGAACTCCTCCTGAATCGCTGCGATCATCAGCTCGAACATGGCGAAACCTTCGTGGGCGTATGCCGCCGCCGGATCCTGTCCGCCAAGACCTCTGAGTCCGATACCGCTCTTCATCTGATCCATGGCGTCGATGTGATCCATCCACTTGTTGTCGACAACTCTGAGAAGGATCATTCTCTCAACGTCACGAATTCTCTCGAGACCGATTTCCTTTTCTTTCTCGTCGTAGAGTTCGCTGAACTCCTCGTAGAGTCCGTTCTTGAGGGATTCCTCATCCATGTTGGCCAGGTCTTCTGAATCGAACTCCAGCGGATCGAATCTGCCGGTGATCTTCTGCAGGCCTTTGTTCATCGTATCGAAGTCCCACTCCTCCGGATACTTCGAAGCGATGACGATCGGATCTACAACTTCATCTATGAGCTTGCGTACCATCATGTCCAGGTCTTCACGCAGGTCTTCACCGAAGAGGACCTTCTTACGCTCGCTGTATATGATCTCACGCTGTTTGTTCATGACATTGTCGTACTGGAGGACGTACTTTCTGATGCCGAAGTTTCTGCCCTCGACCTTCTTCTGGGCGTTCTCGATCTGCTTGGAGATCATGCCCGATTCGATGGCTTCGTCATCTTCAACGCCCAGTCTCTGTACGACGTTCTGCATTCTCTCGCCGCCGAACAGACGCATGAGTTCGTCTTCCATGGAGACGCAGAACTGGGTGCGGCCCGGGTCTCCCTGACGTCCGGAACGACCTCTCAGCTGGTTGTCGATACGTCTCGACTCGTGTCTTTCCGTACCGATGATGCAAAGGCCTCCCAGCTGTCTTACCTTTTCCTGCTCAGGGGCTCTTTCGGCCTTATATTTCTCATGGAGCTCCTGGAACACCTTTCTGGCCGCCAGAAGTTCCTCATCGTCGCTCTGTACGAAACTCGTCGCGAAAGCGATCTGATCATCGTCATAGCCAAGCTCTGTCATTTCCCTCTTGGCTTCGAATTCCGGGTTTCCGCCCAGAATGATGTCGGTACCACGACCTGCCATGTTGGTGGCGATGGTGACGGCGCCTTCACGTCCCGCTTCAGCTATGATCTGCGCTTCCTTCTCGTGGTGTTTCGCGTTCAGCACGTTGAACTTCTTGATGCCGCGCTTTCTCAGAGCATCGGCAATGATTTCGGATTTCTCGATGGAAATGGTACCGACCAGGACAGGCTGTCCCGTCTCGTGAGCAGCGATAACGCTGTCAACGATGGCCTTGTACTTACCCTTTTCCGTCGGGTAGACGGCATCCGACAGGTCCTCTCTGACTACCGGCTTGTTGGTCGGAATGACGACGACATCCATGTTGTAGATGTCGGTGAATTCGCCTTCCTCCGTCTTGGCCGTACCTGTCATGCCGGCAAGCTTCTGGTACATTCGGAAGTAGTTCTGCAGTGTGATAGTCGCCAGTGTCTTGGACTCAGATCTGACGAGTACGTTTTCCTTGGCCTCGATAGCCTGGTGCAGACCGTCGCTGTATCTACGTCCGAACATCATACGTCCGGTGAACTCGTCGACGATGATGATCTCGCCGTCACGGACGACGTAGTCTACGTCCCGCTTCATCATGTTGCGGGCCTTCAGGGCCTGCATGACGTGGTGGTTGATTTCCATGTTTTCAGGATCGGAGAAGTTCTCGATCTTGAAGAAAGATTCGCACTTGGCGACGCCGGCTTCGGTGAGGGCGATCTGGTTATCCTTTTCGTCCACGGTGAAGTCGCCGGTCTCCACCTTCGTCTCTTCGTCCTTGTATCCCTTGGTCAAAGTCTTGACGAAGCTGTCCGCTCTCTTGTACATGTCGGTGGACTTGTCGCCTCTTCCCGAAATGATCAGCGGCGTTCTCGCCTCGTCTATGAGAATGGAGTCGACCTCGTCGATGATGGCGTAGTTGAGCTCGCGCTGCATCATCTGTTCTTTGTATGTGACCATGTTGTCACGCAGGTAATCGAAGCCGTACTCGTTGTTGGTTCCGTATGTGATGTCGGCAAGATATGCCGCCCTTCTCTCCTCTTCTGTGATGCCGTGAACGATGCATCCCACAGTCAGTCCGAGGAACGTGTAGAGCTTACCCATCCACTCCATGTCACGCTTTGCCAGATAGTCATTGACGGTGACGACGTGGACGCCCTTGCCCTCCAGCGCGTTCAGATACGCCGGCAAGGTCGCGACCAAAGTCTTATCTTCACCGGTCTTCATCTCGGAGATTCTGCCCTGATGGAGAACGATGCCTCCGATGACCTGCACGTAGAAGTGCTTCATTCCCAGGGATCTCCATGCGCCTTCTCTGCATACTGCAAAGGCTTCCGGAAGCAGATCGTCCAAAGTCTCACCTGCGGCAAGTCTCTCCTTGAACTCGGTCGTCTTGGCTCTCAGTTCTTCGTCGGTGAGCTTTTGCATCTCCTCGTCGTAGGCCATGACCTTGTCTGCGATCTTTTCTGCTTTTTTGACTTCTTTTTCGTTAAGATCTCCAAAGATCTTTTCCATGAAACTCATGTTCTATTCCCAGTCCTTTCCTTATTGTTCTGTGTCCTTTTCCTCATCGTCTTCGATTTCTTCAACGACGAGATTAAGTTCTATTGCCTTACGCTCGTCGGCCTTGGTGACGCGGCCTTTGAGCAGTTTGTTGTCGATTACGGTTTCGAATGTGTCGTCCTTTTTCGGGAGTCTGTCCAGATGCATGGACACCCACCCGTTGACGGTGTTGACCTCCTGGATCTCCTCATCGATCTCGAGATAATCGAATATCTTGGAAATGTTGGCGCTGCACTGCACGCGGTAGCTTCCGTTCTGAAGCTGCATGATCTCCTTGTTGACGACTACATCGTGCTCGTCGTAGATCTCGCCGACCAGTTCCTCGATCATATCTTCCATGGTGACGAGGCCGCTCGTTCCGCCGTACTCATCGATGACGATGGCCATGTGGGTCTTGAGCTGCTGCATCTTCCTGAGCAGATCAAAGATCTTCATGGTCTCTGCCACGAATACGACCGGCGTAACGAAGTCTGCGATCTGCATATTCTTACGCATGACGTAATTGTGGAAATCCTTCTGGTTGATGACGCCGATGATGTTGTCGATCTCCTCTTCATAGACGGGGAGTCTTGAGAATCCGGTCTCCTCGAAGATCTTCGCCAGCTCTTCCTTGGAGCAGTCGATTTCGATAGCGACCATCTCCGGACGCGGGGTCATGACTTCCTCCGCCGTCAGCTCGTCGAACTCGATGGCGTTCTGGATCAGCTCGCTTCTCTCCTCGTCGATGCTTCCGCCGGTCTCGGCTTCCTCGACCAGTGTGAGGATCTCATCATCCGTGATCTTGTCCTCTTCATCGAGATGAAAGATCTTCGCGATGAGGTGCTTCCACTTGGTGAAGATGAAATTGATCGGCGTGAGAATCGTCATGAAGAAGCTGATGATCGGCGCGGACCACATGCTGAAGGATTCCGCCTTTTCCTTGGCGATATTCTTCGGTGTGATCTCGCCAAAGACGAGAACGACCAGCGTGATGACGATCGTTGCCACTGTAGCGCCGTATTCTTTGTAGAGCGAGACGAACATGACTGTTGCGATGGCTGTCATCGTGATGTTGACGATGTTGTTTCCTACCAGGATCGTGGTCAGGAGCTTGTCATATTTTTCGGAAAGCGTCAGCACCTTCTCGGCCTTCTTGTTTCCTTCGTTGGCCATGTTCTTGATCCTGATCCTGTTGACCGAAGTGAAGGCTGTTTCCGTCGCGCTGAAATATGCTGAAAAGAGAATCAGCGCGATGATTGCAATGATTTGTCCAGTTATGGAACTGTCCATGTATTGATATCCCTCCTTAAAGGATAATGCTCAAAACCCGCCCGGTGATCCAGACGGGTCTGTGTAGTATCGATTACTCTACAAATGCCTCGTATATAGCCTTGATCGACGTGTCAAAATCCTTGTTCTCCACGCCGACGATGATGTTCATTTCGCTTGATCCCTGGTCAATCATCCTGATGTTGACGCCAGCATCCGCAAGAGCCGCAAAGAGCTTGGCGGAGGTACCTTTTCGTTCCGCCATGCCTGCACCTACCGTTGCGATAAGGGCCATGTCTTCCACGACATCCAGACGGTCCGGTCTCAGCTGGTTTTCGATTTCCTCGACCAGGTCCTCCAGCTTGCCGTTCAGCACTCTGTTATCCAGTACGACAGACATGGTATCGATACCCGTCGGGATATGTTCGATAGTCATGTCGTAGTCTTCGATGATACCGGCCAGTCTTCGGATGAAGCCCTTCTCGTTGGCAAGGTGATTCTTATATAAAGCAATAACGGTGAAGTTCTTTCTGCCGGCAATGCCCGAGATGATGTGGTCATCGCTGATGCTCGGCTTGGCAGTGATCATCGTACCTCTGTCTTCCGGTCTGTTGGTGTTCCTGATGTTGATCGGGATCCTGGCTGCTTCTGCCGGGAAGATCGCCTCTTCATGAAGCACGGATGCGCCCATGTAAGAAAGTTCCCTCAGTTCCATGTAGGAGATGGTTTCGATCTGCTTAGGGTTTTTGACGATTCTCGGATCCGCCATGAGAAATCCGGAAACGTCGGTCCAGTTCTCATAGACCGTAGCGTTGACAGCCTTGGCTACCAGCGCGCCTGTAATGTCCGATCCGCCGCGGGAAAAGGTCTTGATACCTCCGTCGATCCGTTCGCCGTAAAATCCCGGGATGACGGCGTGTTCGTGCTTCTCCAGCGTCGAAGCGATCAGATCGTTGGTCAGGTATTCTCTCAGTTTGCCTCTGTTGGTAAACTTGATCATCACGCCAGCGTCGACGAAATCGTAGCCAAGATAAGCGGCGATGATCTTCGCATTGAGATACTCGCCGCGGCTGGCGATGTAGTCAACGGTAGCGCCGTCTTCGATCTGTTTTCTGATCTCTTCGAGTTCACCCTTGATGTCCACGTCAACGCCAAGTTCCTGCTCGACCGCCATGAACCTGTCGCATATGACCTGAAAGATCTGCTCATACGGGATCTTGTGCTCGATATGTGTCTTGCACAGATACAGAAGATCGGTGATCTTACTGTCGTCATCGTAACGCTTTCCCGGCGCTGAAACGACAACGTACCTGATCTCCTTGTCCCCGTGAATGATGTCTTTGATTTTTTTGATCTGAAGCGCGTCGGCTACAGAAGTGCCTCCGAACTTCGCAACTTTAATTCCCATTTATATCTCCTAATTATTTTAATTCCGCTTTCAGTTCATCGACCTTATTCAGTCTTTCCCAAGGAAGGTCGAGGTCCGTCCTGCCGAAGTGTCCGTAGGCAGCCACCTGCTTGTAGATCGGCTTCCTCAGATCGAGATCGTGGATGATCGCCGCCGGTCTCAGATCGAAATGCTTCTTGACGATCTCTGACAGCTGCTCGTCATCCATGACTCCGGTTCCGAAGGAGTTGACCATGATCGATACGGGCTGCGCAACGCCGATGGCATATGCAACCTGGACTTCCGCCTTGTCAGCAAGGCCGGCAGCAACCAGATTCTTGGCGACCCATCTTGCAGCGTAGGTCGCGGATCTGTCGACCTTCGTCGGGTCTTTGCCGCTGAAGCAGCCGCCGCCGTGATGCGCGTATCCGCCATAGGTATCAACGATGATCTTCCTGCCGGTGAGTCCCGAGTCGCCCTGCGGTCCACCGATAACGAATCTTCCGGTCGGATTGACGAAGTACTTGGTTTCCTCGTCCAAAAGCTCTTCGCCGATAACCGGCTTGATGACATATTTCATCAGATCTTCTTTGATCTGTTCCACTTCCACGTTCGGATCGTGCTGTGTTGAAATCAGAACCGTGTCGACTCTCTTGACAGCGTCGTCTTCGTACTCGACGGTGACCTGCGTCTTGCCGTCAGGTCTGAGGTACCCCAGCGTTCCGTCCTTTCTGACTTCAGCCAGTTTCCTTGCCAGTTTGTGGGCCAGCGCGATCGGCATCGGCATCAACTCCGGCGTCTCATTGCAGGCATAGCCAAACATGAGGCCCTGGTCCCCTGCACCGATCTCGTGGGTCGCATTGGTCGCTTCATCTACGCCCTGAGCGATGTCAGGCGACTGCTCATCGATAGCAGTCATGATCGCACATGTAGTCCCATCGAAGCCGTACTTCGCCCTGTCGTATCCTATATCAACGATCACCTGTCTTGCGATCTTCGGGATGTCGACGTAGCACTTTGTCGTGATCTCTCCCATGACCATCGCATAACCGGTGTTTACTGTCGTTTCAGCAGCAACTCTTCCCATCGGATCTTCCGCGAGAATTGCATCAACTATAGCATCTGAGATCTGGTCGCAGATCTTATCCGGATGCCCTTCTGTAACTGATTCTGATGTGAATAATCTCTTCATTTTGTCCCTCCTGTAAAAGTTCCCATACCACGTTAATTATATCTCAGACAGCATTCTTCTTCAATAAAAACCGCTTGTATTTTCAACCATTTCATATATACTTTTATGTATGTCAAAGCCGGTTTTTGAAGTGATACAAGGGGGCCTCGCCTCAGAGATAAAGGACAAGCCGAAACACCTGGTTACGGCTTACGTTACAGACACCCGCCTCATGGGTGTTCTTGCTGTATACGCGAGATGGTATATCAGCAAAACCGACTCCGAAGACGGCACTCTCCACCAGTTCTTTTATCTCGACTGCGAAGAGACGGGACTGGAGACGTACAAAGGCTTGTGGGGCAAAGACTCAGCCGCTGTCGAAGC
>JAFRVY010000002.1 GCA_017438285.1 Bacillota bacterium | reverse complement strand
GGTTAATCAGACAACGCCTCAAGGGACAAAAGTTAACCAAACCTATCCATTTTATCCCGATAATGGTTAACGAAGAAAACAAAATCTATGAAATAATAACCAACAGGTCAACTGATTACAAGGTTTTGGTTAAAGAGTGAGAAAACCTCGGCTGCATCCAGCAGTTTTAGGCTAGGCACCTCTACAAATTCCGGCTTACTGAAGTATTTGTAAATTAAAAAGGGACCTGCGGTCCCTCGTTATTTCCATGGGCGATTCTTTCCGTCCCACCCTCTTTCTTTCCAATACTTTACATCCGCTTCATTCCATCCTCTTTTCTGAAGCCTTCTCATAATATGGAAGAAGCCTTTTGTCTTGAGGCCTGGCGAGACTTTGCCTGCGCGGCTCGAAATCTTTCGCGCAAGAGCCGTCGTGTCTTTTTCGATCTTAGTTCTGCGGGTTTCGTCGACACCGTCCCAGCTTGCAGAGTGAACCGCAAGTCCGTAACGATAAGTCTTTGCAACTCCCCAGAAAAACAGGCTGTCGGCCATATCCTTCATGGTCGTTTTCATGCCTGCTCCGGCTGCCGTCGCAATACACACACCCTGCTTTCGGAACATTCCTTCGACCGGGCGGTGTACCATCCAGCGGTAGCCGTAATGATCCAGAAAAACTTTCATAGCTCCGGTCGCGTGATATACATAGACGGGACTTGCAAGAATAATAATGTCCGCTTCATCGATGGCCTGTGTGATCGGTGCGAGTTTCTCCACATGGGGACACTTGCTCTCGTGATCCTTGAAACACTGTGTACAGCCAACGCAGAATTCACCAAAGTCCCGCGGCAGAAAAAACTCAGTACACTCCCCTCCGATCCTGTCTGCCAGCATGCGCGCGATGTGGTAAGTCGAGCCTTTGTGATTGACGCCGTTTATGATTACTGTTTTCATGACTACACCCCGACTTTCCTGCAAAGGCTTGCGATGACGCACGTGTCGCATTTCGGTGCACGGGCACTGCAGCAATTCCTGCCGTGGAAAATCAGACTGTGGTGCGCCTCCGTCCAACGGTCCTCTGGCAGAACTTTCATAAGTTCGTACTCGGTGTCGAGTACTTCTTTGGCACCAGCGGACTTGGCGGACTTACCGGCAGTCTTGGCAGAGTTCTTGGCGGAAGCGTCGGCGGATTTGTCGGTATCGCCGACCAGTCCGATCCTGTGGGAAACGCGGAACACATGCGTGTCGACCGCGATTCTCTGATGGCCGAAGCCGACGGAAAGGATCACATTGGCGGTCTTGCGGCCGACACCCGGAAGCGCGACGAGCGCGTCATAATCTTCGGGCACTTTGCCGCCGTGTTTTTCGCAGATGGCCTTCGCGAGATTGATGATATTCTTTGACTTGGTTTTGTACATGCCGATGGTACGGATGATCTCCATGACGTCTTCCAGGTCAGCAGCGGCAAGTGCCTCGGCAGTCGGATAGATGTCGAAGAGTCCCTGCCCTTTTTCGCGGACATCCGTGCCGCCATGGGTCACTTTATTGACGCTCACATCCGTCGTCTGTGCGCTGAGCACGACGCAAACTGCAAGCTCAAAAACGTCAATATGTTCCAGAGCGCATCCGGCATCCGGATATTCCTCTCTTAACAGGTCGAGGATTTTGTTGATCTCTTTTGTTGTCAGTTTTTTCGTTTTTTTCATAACTTCCTTGCTGATTTTTCTCGTATTTATCGTGTACTTTATTATACATTTTTTTCGCGTTTGCGGAATAGTTAAAGTGCTTAAAATGGCTGAATTATACTGTTTTTACCTATTTTGAAAGCAGACAATTGTATACTTTTTTGCTGTACTTTTTTGCGGTAAAACTCGCAAACTGTTTTATTTCAATGCATACAGCGATTTTGACCATTTTTTGCTCTTGTATACATACAAAAAATGGTCAAAAAATAGTTACTTTTTTCACATTTTGGTGTAAAATAATTTCGTAATAATTTATTTCTATTTCAAATGGAGGTGTTTTATGGCAACTTACACACAAGTTGAAACGAACGGCCTGTTTGAACTTTCAGAAGAGGCACGTGCTGAGCTTCAGAACTCCGCGTACTATAACGAAGACCTGAAGCCTACTACGGTAGCTGAAAGAAAATGGACCACGTACAACATCACAATGCTGTGGGTTGGTATGTCGATTTGTATCCCATCCCTCTCACTGGCATCAGGACTTATCGGCATGGGCGTATCCCCATGGCTGTCAGTACTGAACGTTGCTCTGGGAAACATCGCCATCCTTATTCCAATTCAGTTGAACTCCAACATTGGTACTAAGTATGGTATTCCGTTCCCACTCTTCGCTAGACTGACATTCGGCTCCATCGGAGCACAGATCCCAGCACTGCTCAGGGCACTCACCGCTTGCGGATGGTGTTCAGTACAGGCTTGGGTAGGCGGCGGCGCTGTCGGCGCTATCATCGGTGTATTCATCAGCAAGTTCGCAGATCAGAACTGGACTATCGGCCTTCCTTCCTGGGGTGGCATTGCTACTGTCATGGCTGGACAGTTTATCGGCTACATCATCTTTATGTTCTTCATCTGGTGGGTAGCTTATCATGGCATGGATAGAATTAAGTTCATCCAGAACTGGGGCGGCCCTATCCTGATCGCTGTAATGATCGCACTGCTGGCTTGGTCATACTCACTCGTTCACGGCCAGATGGGATTCTGGGAAGTAATGAGCATGGGTAATGACGATGCATTAGTAGAAGCGAACGGCGGCTGGTGGATGGTATACATGGGAGGTCTCATGGGTAACATCGCATTCTGGGCTACTCTGGCTCTGAATATTCCTGACTTCTCAAGATATGCAAGATCACAGAAAGACCAGTTCTGGGGCCAGATGCTTGGTATGCCTATCCCAATGGCGTTCTGCGCATTCGTTGGTGCATACTATGCTCAGGCTTCAAAGGTTGCGTTCGGCGAAGCAATGTTCGACCCGACCATGGTTCTGTACTATCTGGACAACAAGCTCATCGTACTGATCTCCGCTCTGGGTACTGTTGCTGCTACAATTACTACTTGCGTAGCTGCTAACGTAGTAGCTCCTGCAAACGGAATTGCTAACATCAACCCTAAGAAGATCAGCTACAAGGCTGGTGTTGTTATCACTGTACTGTTCGCATTCTTCATCCTGCAGGCATGGTGGATCTATGGTTCAGGTGCTGCATACTTCACTTGGATGAACGCTTATGGTACTATCCTGTCACCTATTGCAGCTATCCTGATCGCTGACTACTGGATCGTTAAGAAGCAGAGAATCGACGTTAATGACCTGTTCAAGGGACCTCAGGGTAGATACTGGTACTCAGGTGGATGGAACTGGGCTGCAGTTATTTCATGGGTATGTGCATTTATCCTGCCACTGCTGCTCTACTTCGGAGCTTCCGGTCCATTCTTCGCATTCGTTAACTCGATCAACTACGTATGGTCATTCTTCGTAGCATTCATCCTCTACATCATCCTGATGAAGACGGGTCTGGCTGGAAATTCATACGTAACTGAAGAAGAGCACGAAGCATTCACAAAGAGAGCATAATCTGCGATCTGAGTGTAATAACCTAACGAGACACGGTCTCAAAATTTATAAAGTCTATTAAAACTTTATATACCCGCAAGAGCCTTTGAGACCCAAAGGCTCTTGCATTATCCAAAACTTTCTATTTTATAAGGAGGGACAATAATGGATTTATTAATTAAAGGCGGCAAAGTCGTAACAGCTACTAGTACTTTCAAAGCTGACGTTGCTGTAACTAATGGTAAGATTTCAGCTATTGGTACCAACCTGAAACCTGGAAAGAAGACTGAAGTTGTTGACGCTAAGGGCAAATACATCCTGCCAGGCGCACTGGATGGACATACTCATATGGCAATGCCATTTGGCGGAACTATTTCAACTGACGACTACTTCACAGGAACAAGAGCTGCAGCTTGCGGTGGTACTACCACAATCTTCAACTTTGAAACTCAGGCTCCTGGTCAGCCAATGATCGACCTGGTAGAAGAGAAGCTGGAACTGGCAGAAAGCCAGGGTCCTGCAATCGACTACTCACTGCACGTAGGTGTTGGTGATGTAACTACTAAGGAAATGCTCTATGGCATGGACAAGGTTGTTGACGCAGGCATCACTTCATTCAAAGTATTCATGGTATATGACTTTGGTGTAGATGATGGACAGTTCTACAGCACACTGACTCATGCATCCGAAATCGGCGCACTGGTTGGTGTACACGCAGAGAACAAAAACGTAAACGCATTCCTGGTTAACAAGTATCTGGAAGAAGGCAAGGTTGCTCCTTGGTATCACTACATGTCCAAGTATGAACCTGTAGCCGGCGAAGCAGATGAGAGAGCTATCAACCTGGCTAAGATGGCAGGCGCTCCTCTCTACATCGTACACCTCGACAACGCTCAGGGTGTTGCTGCTGTTGCAAAGGCTAGAGCAGAAGGTTACCCAATCTTCGCAGAAACTTGCCCACAGTATCTGTACTTCACTAAGGAAGTTTACAAGAAGGGCAGACCTGAATTTAAGCTTCGTCCACAGGATTTCGTTTGCTCACCTCCAATGAAGGGCAAAGAATCCAAGGATGCTCTTTGGGAAGCAATCAAGAATGGCGTAGTTTCAACTCTGGCAACAGACCACTGCCCATTCCTGAAGTCAGAAAAGGATTGGGGCAAAATCCAGAAGGACGGAAAGACGCCTGGAAACTTCACAACTATTCCTAATGGTTGTGCAGGTGTTGAAAACATGTACCCATTCATCCTTTCAGAAGCTAACAAGGGTAAGATCACATTCAACAAGGCTGTTGAAATCTCTGCAACTAACCCTGCAAAACTCTTCGGAGTTGACTACTGCAAGGGCGCTATCGAAGTTGGTCTCGACGCAGATATCGTAATCTACGATCCTAAGAAGAACGTTACGATCAACAACAAGAAGAACCAGCACGGTGCACTCGACCACACTGTTTGGGAAGGTGTTGAAGTCAAGGGTTATCCATGCGCTGTATATAGCCATGGTAATCTCGTATTCGATGGCAAAGACTTTGTTGGTAAGCAGGGAGCTGGTAAGTTCGTTAAGCAGAAGAAGTTCAAGGCTAAAGGACCTCAGCTCTAGAAAGCGGAAAGCATCTTTCAAAATGCGAATAAAAGAAAACTGCGCTGATCATTCAGCGCAGTTTTTTCTTACTCACACAGTTCCATAATCGCCTTTCTCGCGTAGCAGCCGTCCCGCATCGGTACCCCGACCGCTTCAGCGCCTTTTCTCATCCTGCTGTATGTCTTCTCTGACATGTTGTTCAGCCTGAATCCGATCTCAGAAAGCGAACTTACCGTAAATCCGCATCCATTCTGAATGACAAAATCCGCAGCCGCCGACTCGCTCCACACGATGACTGGAAGCCCCGACGAAAGATATAATGACAACTGATGCGGCATGTGGTTCTTGAACACCTTGCCTGCAAGTCCCTGACATGTATGTGCGGAGGTGCCCGTCCAGACAAGACCAAATGAGCCCTTGAGCATGAACGGCAAATCGTTCGGATAGTACTCACCTCCAAAGGCGATGTTATGCGTGACCTCACCCTCATAGCCGTGCCCGTAGATCCTGAAGTCGCAGTTATTCGGCAGATGATAAATGTATCCCGCCTCTTCTCTGCTCAGTGTCCCGGCAATCACGACCGGTCCCTTCTGTGAAAACTCACCGCAGGCACCGCTGATTCCCTCCGGAATGTAATAATCATAGAAATCAAAGGATACGATTTTTTCGATGTCGAGCTTTTGCTTGGTGAGTTCCGCAGCTGCCTGCCTGCAGCTGACCAGAACCCCGTCGCACTCCTCACAGAGGCTGGCGCCGCGCTCGAGAAAATCGTTCAGGTCGTGGATGATGATGTACGTAAATATGCCGCGCTTTCCGAGGCTTTTGAACAGCCTGCGCATGATGATCGTACTCGTCATGAACGGTGCCTGAATGATCAGCGTGTCGCCCTCATGGAGCGATTCGAAACCGTCTCTGAATTTCCTGTATGCACCGAAACCGACCTCCGGTGCGGCAGTGATCGTGAGTTCTCCGAAGCCCAGAGTCTTCATGGTTTCTTCGACATCATCACGCATCTTGCACGCCCGGTATTTCTGCCCGGTTTCAGGGTTTTTTTCACATAGATAGTACCTCATAATCCTATGATAGCCGATGGACTGGGCTCTGTCAATTTAAACACCCGCAAGGCCTGAACCCTGCGGGTGCGTCGTTCATTTCACCCTATTCTCGCAAGAGCCTGAGCGTGTTCAGAATGCAGATGATCGTGACTCCCGTGTCCGCAAAGACCGCAAGCCAGATGTTCGCAAACCCCAGCAATCCGATAGCCAGAACGATCAGCTTGATTGCGATGGCGATCACGATGTCCTGTACCGCGATGGTTCCCGTCTTTCTGGCAAGCTGGACCGACTGCGGAATCGCACCGACATTGGAGTTCATGAAGACGATGTCTGCCGCCTCGATTGCGGCGTCTGCGCCTGCTCCCATGGCTGCGCCGACATCTGCGCCCGCGAGTACCGGCGCGTCGTTGATGCCGTCCCCGACGAACAAAATCTCACCGTTTTCTTCTCTGAGTTTCATCAGCGCCGTCAGCTTGTTTTCCGGAAGCAGCTCAGGCACGATGAACTTCTCATCGATGCCGACTTCCCTGCCGATCTCATAAGCGCGCTCGCGTTTGTCGCCGGTCAGCATGGCGGCCAGGATTCCCATTTTCCTAAGCAAAGCGATGCCTGATGCCGCATCTTCCTTCGGTCTGTCGTCGGACACCGTCTTCTTCGCAAAGGCTTCATCAAAGGATTCGTCCTCGTTGTGCGTCTCGACTTCCAGGAGACCTTTGTCCTCAACGATGCCTGTGGTGATGGTTCCCGTCTTATCCATTGCGGCGATCTTCACCTTGCGCAAAGCCTCCAGCGCCAGGCCGCTCTTAAAGAGGATGCCCTTCCGCGATGCCGCGCCGATACCGAGGAAGTACGCCAGCGGTACGCTGATGATCATGGCGCATGGGCAGCTGATGACCAGGAAAGTAACCGCCGTGAGGATCCAGTGCTTCCATACTACTGCGGTTCCTCCAAGAACCAGCGGCGGCAGTATGGCAACGATCAGCGCCAAAGCGCACACGATCGGCGTATAGATCTTGGCAAATTTCGTAATGAATTTATCGATGCTCGGCTTGGATGCCGCTGCGTTTTCGACTGAGTCGAGGATCCTCGAAACCATGGAGCTTTCAAGCGGCTGCGTTACCTTGAGGATCACCTGACCGCGGATGTTGATGCATCCGGAGAAAATGTCGGCTCCAGCCTTTGCAAGAACCGGAACAGGCTCGCCTGTGACCGGAGACGTGTCGATCTGGCACTCCCCTTTCACGACGCAGCTGTCGAGCGGGATCCTGTCTCCCGGCTTGACAACGATCAGATCGCCTGCCTTCGCATCTTCGGCAGGGATCTCTCTCCCCTCCCAGTCCTCCTCTGATGCTGCGATCTTCACCGTCTCAGGTCTCATATCGACTGCGGCAACGATCTGTTCGCGGCTTCGATCGACGGAGATATCTTCAAACATCTCGCCGACGCAGTAAAACAGCATGACTGCGACCGCTTCCGGGAAGTCCCCGATGCAAAATGCCGCAATTGTCGCCACCGCCATCAGGAAGTTCTCGTCAAAGACTTCGCCGTGTTTGATGTTCTCAAAGGACTCGAGCAATACCTCCTTGCCCAGCAGCAGATATGCGATGATGCAAAGCGGCAGTACTGTGTAGTAGATCGCCGCCTCAGCGAGGGTGTGCTCCAGTATGATGCTGACGATGATGACCACTGCGCCGATGATGAGCTTGACGAGTTCTCCTCTGTGTTCCTGCAGGAAGCCCTCTGATTCCCCCGCCCTGCCGGCGTGCAGGTCGAACTGCCGGTTGGCCTCGCAGTGGGCGCACCCGCACCCGTCATGGTCGTGGTCGTGATGATGCTCGTGCTCGTGACAGCAGCACTCGTCGTGTTCGTGCTTGCGCTCGTGTTCTGACATTTATATTAACCCCTTTCTCTTACTCGTGTTTGTGGACTTTGCCCGTGTGATCGCATCCTGTCTCCGTGACGTGATCGAAGGCGATGTCCAGCAGGTCTTTGACATGGTCGTCAGCAAGCGAATAATAGGAATGCTTGCCGATCTTTTCGAATGTGACCAGCTTGTTTTCTCTGAGAACGCGCAGCTGATGTGATACCGCCGACTTGGTCATGTCCATAAGGACCGCCAGGTCACAGACGCACATTTCGTGGCAGTTGAGCGCTGCCAGTATGTTCAGTCTGGTCCTGTCTCCAAACATCTTGTACAGAATCGCCATCCGCTCTAAGTTCTCTGCGGCGACGACATCCGCCCTCACCTGCTCCAGTACGTCTTCGTGGATGCAGCTGCAGTCACAATTCATTTCACCTTTCTTAGCCATTATTATTGTCCTTTCAATTGAATATCTGTTCAACTGTTCTGTCATCATTATAGTTGAATAGTCATTCAACTGTCAACCCCTTTTCTGTCCTTTTTTCACAGCACGCAGCCGACACTCCAAATACAGAAAAACCGTGCGGTCACGCACGGTTTTCGTATTCTTTTCTATTGCAGCCCTATCCGATCAGCTGGGAGATTCTCTCCCTCACGCGGTCCTCACCGAGGATCTGCTGGATCGACCAGACGTCCGGCGACTGGCTTCTGCCCATGACTGCGATTCTGACGACAGTCGAGACGTGTGCCACGCTGCCTTTGTAGTCCTCAGGATGCTTCTTGTAATCCTTTGGCTTGACCGCATAGCCGAGGTCGGCCGTGATCGTTCTGATCTTCTCGAACCACTGAGACTGATCGTCGCTGTGATCGTAGGTCTCCAGGTAACGCTTCAGGATCTCCTTCGCATCCTCATCGCTGACCTGCTCCGGAATGCGCTCCTCGATGATGAAGTACTCATCGTAGAAGTAACTGATGAAATCGAAGATCTGCTTCGCATAGATCAGATCCTTACGCGGCTTATTGTCGTGTCTGCCCAGATCCAGGATCTGCGTCAGGTACTCCTTGTCCTCCAGCAAAGGCGCCGCATTCGGCTTGAACTCTCTCGCCCACTCCAACAGGTAGTCTGCCAGTTCATCGGCCGGGATGCGCAAAAGCACGTCCTTGCTGATGTCCCTGAGTTTATCCAGATCGAACAAAGCCCCGCCGCTGCTCATCTTCTCGGTAGTGAACCGGAACTCGTCGATGTCCGCTTCAGGATTAGCTGCACGCCACTCCTCGAAGTTGGAATTGAGGATCGTCAGCAGGTATTCCTTGACGGCCTGTGGATGATAACCTTCTTTTCTATAGTAATCCAGGCTCAGCTCCGGATCCTTGCGCTTCGAAAGCTTACGCTTGTTTCCTGTCTCTTCGTCGATCTTCATGAGTACCGCTGTGTGGCAGTAGGTCGGGAGTTCGAATCCCAATTTCTCGAACAGCTCGACATGGATCGGCAGTGACATGAGCCACTCTTCACCTCTGACTACGTGAGTCGTCCTCATGAGGTGGTCGTCGATGACATGGGCGAAGTGATAGGTCGGGATGCCGTTTGCCTTGAGAATGACGACATCCTGATCGTTGACCGGCATCGCCACATCTCCGCGGATCGCATCGTTCACGTGAAAATATGTCACGCCGTCGCGGTCCTCATATTTGACCTTGCCGCTGGCTCCATTGACGGAACCGGCGCTGGTGTCGCTGGATTTCAGACGCATGACGTAGGATTTCCCGGCAGCAATATTGGCCTCGATTTCCTCGAGGGTGAGGTTTCTGCTCTTCTCAGCGTACTTGCCGTAAATGCCGGTGGTCTCTTTGTTGGCCTCCTGCTCGCTTCGAATGGCAGTCAGTTCCTCTTCCGTCAGGAAGCACGGATAAGCCTGTCCTTTGCGCACCAGGTCTTTGACAAAAGCCTGATAGATCGGTCCGCGCTGGGACTGGTAGTATGGGCCGTAGGCGCCATTCGATGCGTCGTCTGCGACGGAGGAATCTTCCATTGTTGCCCCCTCGTCGAAGTTGATGCCAAAGAATCCAAGGGATCGGATGATGGTCTCAACAGCTCCCTCGACATAGCGCTTGTCATCCGTATCTTCGATACGCAGATAGAAGATACCCTGCTCGCCGTCAGGTGTTCTGCTCTGATGGGCCAGTCTCTCATCCACAAAAGCTCCGTAGAGATTTCCCAGATGAATGAATCCCGTCGGGCTCGGTCCGAGACGGGTAACGATCACGTCGCCCGGTTCTTCCCATCTTGCGGGATACATCGCCTCATACTCCTGCGGCGTCTTATCGATTTCAGGGAAAAGCAGTTCTGCCAGTTTATTGTTGTCCATATGAATCAAACCCTCCAGCTGTTCAGGTATTCTTCCTGTTCCTTCGTAAGCGTATCTATCTCAATGCCCCATGCATCAAGTCTCTTCCTCGCGATGACATCGTCGATCTCCTCGGAAACGTCGATAACTGCGACCGGCAGGCTGTCCTTATGGTCTTTGATGTACAAAGCGCTCATGGCCTGCACCGCAAAGCTCAGATCCATGATCTCCGCAGGATGTCCGTCCCCCGCCGCGATGTTGGCCAGCTTGCCCTCTCCGATGACGTTGATAAGCTTGCACTCACCATCCGGGTCGTCCGCGTTGACCGGCAGCACGTATCCCGTGATGTTCTTTCTGGTCTCGTAGCTCGAAACCGCCGCCTCTTCCAGTCCTGCCATGTCGATTTCCACATTGAAGTGTCCGGCATTGGCGAGAATCGCTCTGTCCTTCATGGTGCGCATTTGCGGAACCGTGATGGTGTGTTTGCAGCCCGTCACTGTAATGAAGATATCTCCAAGAGGCGCAGCATCGTCCATCTTCATGACGTCATAGCCGTCCATCTTCGCCTCCATGGCTTTGATCGGGTCGATCTCGGTGACGATGACACGTGCCCCAAGACCTGCCGCTCTCATGGCGATGCCCCTGCCGCACCAGCCGTAGCCGATGACCACGACGGTCTTGGATGCGACGATCAGATTGGTGTTTCTCATGATGCTGTCCCAGACAGACTGGCCTGTGCCGTATCTGTTATCGAACAAATGCTTGCAGTCAGCATCGTTGACTGCGACCATCGGAAACTTGAGCACGCCTTCGCGTTCCATGGCTTTGAGGCGAATGACGCCCGTCGTCGTCTCTTCACAGCCGCCCCAGCAGCACTCCGCCAGATCCGGTCTCTTGTCATGGACTAGTCCGACGAGATCGCCGCCGTCGTCGATGATGATGTTCGGCTTATGCTCCAGACACATTTCGATGTGGCGCGCGTATTCCTCTTCCGTCGCTCCATGATAAGCAAAAACCTTAAGTCCGTCGTCCACGAGAGCTGCACAGACATCGTCCTGGGTGCTCAATGAATTACTGCCCGTGATGGACATTTCGGCACCGCCCGCTGCGAGGACTTTGCAGAGGTATGCTGTCTTCGGTTCAAGGTGTATAGAAAGACTGATGCGCACGCCCTCAAAAGGCTTCGCGTGCGCAAACTCTTCTTCCATGCCGCGCAGAAGCGGCATATTGTTTCTGACCCATTCGATCTTCGTGTGACCGTACGGCGCCAGAGTGATGTCTCGAATATCTGATTTCATTGTTTCCTTCTTATTCAACCGTTACGGATTTTGCAAGATTCTTAGGTTTGTCGATGTTGCACTCGCGCTCCTTGGCGATAAAATATGCCAGAAGCTGGAGCGGTACGACGGCGAGAACCGGCGTGACCTCATCGATGCACTGCGGAACGTAGATGACTTCATCCGAGACCTTTTCGATCTCGTTCTTGCCTTCCTTGGCGATGCCGACGATCCTGGCTCCGCGCGATCTGACTTCGACAATATTGGAAACCATCTTCTCGTAGAGGAAGTCCTGGGTAGCCAGCGCTACGACCAGCGTATCCGGATCCATGAGCGCGATGGTGCCGTGCTTGAGTTCGCCCGCCGCAATGGCAAAGCTGTGGATGTATGAGATCTCCTTTAGTTTCAAAGACCCCTCGTAGGAAACGCCGCTGTCCAGACCTCGGCCGATGAAGAAGATGTGCTCCTTGTGATAGTACTTCTTCGCCAGTTTCTCGATGTCCTTTTCTTTCTCGAGGATGGCCGCGACCTTATCCGGCAGCGCCTTCAGCTCGCTGATGATCAGGTTGTAATAATCCTCATCGATGGCGCCCTTGGTCTTGCCCATGTAAAGCGCGATCAGGTACATGCAGATGAGCTGGGTGGTGTAGGCCTTCGTCGACGCAACTGCGATCTCCGGACCTGCCCAGGTGTAGAAGACGTCATCCGACTCACGGGCGACAGAGCTGCCGACCACGTTGACGACGGACATGATCCTCGCGCCTTTGGCCTTTGCTTCTCTGAGGGCCGCCAGCGTATCCTGTGTCTCACCTGACTGGGAGATGGCGATGAACAAAGTCTTGTCGTCGACGAACGGGTCCCTGTAACGGAATTCCGAAGCGATATCGGTCTCGACCGGGATTTCGGCCATCTTCTCGATGACCATCTTGCCGACCAGACCTGCGTGATAAGCCGTGCCGCAGGCGACGATGTAGACCTTGTTGAAGTTTTCGATGTCTTCCTTGGTCATGGTGATGCCGTCCAGATTGATGCTGTTGTCATCAGCAAGTCTCTTGAAGAGCGTATCCTGGATGCCCTTTGGCTGCTCGTGGATCTCCTTGAGCATGAAGTGCTCGTAGCCTTCCTTTTCGGCTGCGTCCGCATCCCAGCTGACGTGGAATACCTCTCTCTTGACCTTCCTGCCCTTTTCATCGTAGATGTCGATATTGTCCTTGGTCAGAACGACGGTCTCGTTGTTTTCTATGAAATATACCTCGCGCACGTACTTGAGCAGTGCCGGGATATCCGATGCGATCAGGTTGAAGCCTTTGCCGATACCGGCAACCAGAGGAGCGTCCTTACGGACTGCAACGATCTTATCCGGCTCGTCTGCAGCGATGACAGCGATAGCGTAGGCGCCGCGCATGTCTTCGACAGCCTTGTTGACAGCCTTGAGAAGGTCTCCGTCGTAGTAGATGCCGATGAGATGTGCGATGACCTCGGAGTCAGTCTCCGACTTAAAGGCAACGCCGTATTCTCTCTGCAGCCACTCGCGGATCTCCTGGTAGTTCTCGATGATGCCGTTGTGCACGACAGCGACTGAGTTGTTCTGATTGCCATGAGGATGGGCATTGATGTCGCTCGGCGCACCGTGGGTCGCCCAACGCGTGTGACCGATGCCTACAGGCGCATCATAATCGTCTCCGCCGATGATCTTCTCGAGATTTTTGATCTCGCCGACGTGTTTTCTGATCTCGATCTTACCGTTCACAGGAAGCGCGATGCCGGCCGAATCGTAACCTCTGTATTCAAGACGTTTGAGTCCGTCTATGATTTTTTCTTTTGCGTGTTCTGAACCTACATAGCCAACTATGCCGCACATATATGTTCCTCCTTTATCCGAATCTCCTGGTGATCAGTTTCGCCAGATCTTCTGCCAGCACCGTGATGTGATCGACGTCCTGCCCCTCGAGCATGACGCGGACCAAAGGCTCTGTGCCGGAAGGTCTGATGAGAACTCTTCCCTGCCCCTCGATTTCTTCTTCTGTTTTCGCGATTGCGTCTATGATATCAGGATCGTTCATGAACCTGCTCTTGTTTTCGTTCTTGACCTTGGCGTTTTTGAGTACCTGCGGGAAGATCTCGATCTCATCCGACAGTTCGCTCGGCTTTTTGCCTGTCATGAGAATCGCCTGCAAAAGCTGCAGTGATGAGAGGATTCCATCTCCCGTCGTCGTGTGATTGAGGAAGATGATGTGTCCCGACTGCTCGCCGCCGATGTTGCATCCGGTCTTGAGCATTCTCTCCAGCACGTATCTGTCGCCGACAGCTGTAACATCTACATCACAGCCCATTTCCTTCATATACTTGTGGAATCCGATGTTGCTCATGACCGTGGCGGTTACCAGATTGTTCACG
Source organism: Bacillota bacterium (assembly GCA_017438285.1). Taxonomy (GTDB): domain Bacteria; phylum Bacillota; class Clostridia; order Peptostreptococcales; family Anaerovoracaceae; genus Lentihominibacter. Next base: position 2,484 of record JAFRVY010000002.1, on the reverse strand, counting down.
AGGCCGTCCTGTTCCTTGAGCATCTTGGCACAGATGCAGATGAGCTTGTCACCGTCGATGAGCCTTCCCCGCTCGTCAACTGCGATGAGCCTGTCCGCGTCACCATCATAGGCCATGCCGATGAAAGCGCCGTTCTCCACGACAGCTTTTTGCAGTTTCTCCGGATGGGTCGATCCGCACTTTGCGTTGATGTTCGTACCGTCAGGCTCGTTGCCGATGACAGTCACATCAGCGCCCAGATCACGGTAAACTTTCTCTGCAACCTTGTAGGCTGCGCCGTTGGCACAGTCCAGAACGATCTTGAGTCCGGTGATATCGACATTGATAGTCGATTCCAAAAACTTCGCATACTGCTCCTCCGCATCATCATCGGCATCCAGGCACTTACCCAGCTTCTCGCCGGTAATGTGGCTGTTCACGTCGATGTCACGGATGATGATCGTCTCTATCTCGTCTTCGATGTCATCATCCAGCTTGAAGCCTTTGCCGTTGAAGAACTTGATTCCGTTGTATTCAAATGGATTGTGAGACGCGCTGATAACAACTCCGGCATCAGCATTGTATTTTCTGACCAGATAGGCGATGGCAGGCGTCGGCAGAATGCCGACCTTGATGACGTTGCCGCCAACTGCAGTAATGCCGGCGCTCAACGCATCTTCAAGCATGTCGCCCGAAAGTCTGGTGTCCTTGCCAATGAGAAATACCGGCCTTCCATGATCCTTGCTCAGAACATGTCCGCCGGCTTTTCCTAATTTGAATGCCAGATCAGGTGTGAGTTCTGAGTTTGCAACGCCTCTTACTCCGTCTGTTCCAAATAATCTACCCATATCTTCTCCTTGATCTATCTATTTAACATTGAATTTCGCTGTATATTGCGAAATATGTTCGACGGTAACGCCTCTAACGCCGCTCGGCAGTTCAATCCGTATCTCGGCCTCGTTTTCACCGTAATCACAGGTGGAGACATCGATATATGCCTTCAAACCCTTTTTCTTAGCCTTGTTGACCTGGGAGCGTTTGCCCTGTAATTCGACATTGACGATCTTCGGCTTGACCAGTGTCGCTGTGAGTCCCATATTCTCGACAACGTCGGTGCCGTGCATTTCGACCTTTACGTCCGTAACGGTCAGTTCCGTTTTTGGATCCACCTGATCCATAACGAACATCCAAAGAGCAATGGCGATCAGGAGGGATAATATCATGAGTGTTTTTCTGTTTCTAAACATCAATACGTTCCTCCTCCGATTCCGTGACTTCCGCTTCTGCCGCTTCAGCGTCCTGTTCAGCCGCGTGGGCAACCTGTGTCAAGTCCTCTGCGACGGTTTCATTGATATCTTCAGTGAAGACCTGTTCCGTCTCCTCTTCTGGTTTTTCCTTGTTGGCTTTGTTACCGCTCTTGAAGAAGCTGTCCTTGCCGAATAATCTCGACAGTCTTCCGCCGACATTGTCCTCCTTCATATAGAAGTCGAGCAGCTTTTTCTCTACAGCCTTTGCATCCAGGAATCGTTCCAGAACTCCGTCTTCGGCCAGGCTGATGATACCCGTCTCTTCGGAAACGATGATGACGAGTGCGTCTGAGTTCTCGGTGATTCCTAACCCGGCTCTGTGACGGGTTCCGAGGCTTTTGCTCAGATCCTGGCGCTTGGACAGTGGAAGCACACATCCGGCTGCATAGATCACGCCCTCACTGATGATGACCGCGCCGTCATGGAGCGGCGATCCTTCGTAGAATATGTTGCCGAGCAGCTGCTCGGATATTTTCGCGTCGAGAATCGTTCCGGTTTCGGCGATATCTTCGAGCATCGTGTCTCGTTCAAAGACAATCAGGGCACCGGTCTTCTCACGGCTCATGGTCTTGATCGCGTTGACGATGGTCCTGACGATGATCTTGTTCTCTTCCTTCTCGGTCTTGGTCATAGATCCCTTGACAAATTTGCCGCGTCCTATGATCTCAAGTGCTCTTCTGAGCTCCGGCTGGAATACGATCAGGATGGCGACAGCACCCAACGCGACCGCTCCTTTACAGAGCCAGTTCAGCGTATGCAGATTGAAGATATCCGAGAGTACGGTCACCAGAATCAAGAGCAGGATTCCCTTGAAAATCTGCTCTGCTCTCGTCTCCAGTATGAATTTCATGATTTTGTACACGACAAAAGCGACCAGTAGGATATCTACTGCGTCCGTCAGTCCAAAACCGGTAAATACCGTTTCAAAAAACTCCCTAACTTCCTGCATGTTCTTCTCCTGTTTTTAAGGTACAAGAATCCATTTACAGTATACCATAAAATGCACTTCAAGTGCTTCCCGAAAAACCTTTAAATATATTAAAAAGGAGATGCTTTCGTGATATGCTACCTCCCAGGTAGACAGTTGAAATAATAAAACTGTTTATCTGGGAGGTTTTAATATGGGACGAATATCAGCTGAAGAGAAACTGATTGCAGTAAAGCGTCGTTTGGAAGGCGGAGAATCGTTTGAAGCGAT